>JBGPLD010000044.1:0-7206 GCA_041486325.1 Gammaproteobacteria bacterium | reverse complement strand
CGTGCCCGGTTATGCTCAATATCGCGCACCCATTGAGGGTTTGTACATGTGCGGCGCAGGCACGCATCCCGGCGGTGGCGTAACCGGCGTGCCGGGACACAACGCCGCGCGGGAAATTCTGCGCGACTTCGGCCGCTCATGGAGCTGAGCCGGCCCGGGTTACCTCACACGACAACGTTCGGCTAGACCGCTGGAGCGCGCTGCGCGCGCCAGCGCTGGCCGGATTTTCCTCCGGCTTTCATCTCGCCTTCCATGATGTCGCCGCGAACGCGGCCGGAAAACTCGCGAAGAACGCCGCGATCGTCGATCCAGGTGAAATCCAGCCGATCCCCATGCAGCGACAGGTCGCGCAGGCCCAGCCGCGTCGAACCCGAGACGATGCCGCCTTCGATCATCTGGAATTTCTGCGTCAGGTTCAGGATACGCTCGGTCCGGCCTCCATTGACGGCGTAGCTCAACTTCCAGTTTCCCTCGACCTTGGCCGGCACCACCCAGAAGTAGGCAGAGCGGCCGTCGAAATTCGACGTCTCGTCGGGCTGCCAGTCGCCCATGGTGAACTGGTGCGAAACCAGGCGCGTTCCGGGCCTCATGTCCAGAATCTGCGGCCGCAGCCGCATGTTAAGGTCGGGCAGGAGATACACGGTGACGACGGTCGCCTTGGTGAAATCGACGGCGAAGATGTCGCCTTCGACGAATTTCGCCCTGTCGAGCGCGCCTTCCTTCGCGGCATTGCGCCTGGAGAGCGCCACCATGTCCGGGTTGAATTCGACGCCCATGCTGCTTGCCTGAAATTTTTTCACCGCAGCGATGACCGTGCGGCCGTCGCCCGAGCCGAGGTCCACGACCAGGTCCCCGGGCCCGACCTGCGCCATCTGCAGCATGCGCTCGACTAGAAATTCCGGCGTCGGCACCCAGATCACGTCTTTTCCGATCTGGCCCACTTCGGGGGTGAATTCCTCCTTCGCCCCCTGGGCTTGGGCAAGCACGCACGCCGGCAAGAATGCCAGCGCTACCAGGAATCGGCGCCAGCGGCGGAAATCGGGTCTTGTCATTACTGCCTCCATGAAAATGGGAACCGCAAGAATAGCAGGAACGGCGGGCCGCAAATCGCTCAGGCCGGGGCGGGCGATGCGTTCTCCGCGACCGCGATTTCTTCGCGCAGCAGCCACACCAGCACCAGCCCGGGGAGCGCCGCGAAGAACGTCAAGATGAAGAAATTCGCCCAGTCCATCAGCGCGACCAGCTCGCCGGTCACGGGTCCGAAAAGGATGCGCCCGAGCGATGCCAGCGCCGAGAGCAGCGCGTACTGCGTGGCGGAAAAGCGGTGGTTGCACAGCGCCATGGCAAATGCGACGAATGCCGCCGTGCCCATTCCGCTTGCGAGATTCTCGAACGCCACGGTGAACACCAGCAGCGGGTAGCTCTTGCCGGCCCAGGCGAGCACGGCGAAAGAAAGGTTCGAGACTGCCTGCAACACCCCGAAGAACATCAGCGCCCGGAACATCCTCATTTTGACCATCAACAGACCGCCTAGCAGCGCGCCGGTCACGAGCGATGCGAAGCCCAGCCACTTGTTGACCAGGCCTACCTCGGTAAGACTGAAGCCGACGCCGCGGATCAGGAATGCCGTGCTGAGCGTGCCCGCGAGCGCGTCGCCGAACTTGTACAGCGTGACCAGCAGCAGCAGGCTCACCGCGCCGCGGCGCGAGAAAAAATCCCTGAGCGGCGCCACTACTGCATCGGCGAGCGAGCGCGGCGTATCGGGCGGGGACGCCGGCTCGGGCGCAAAAAGCGAAGTGAGAATTCCCAGCCCCATCAACGCGGCCATGAGGAAATAGGTCGAGCGCCAGCCAATCTGGTCCGCGAGGATGAGAGCCAGGCCGCCGGAGGCGAGCATGGCAACGCGATAACCGAGCACGCCGACCGCGGCGCCCATGCCGCGCTCCCTCGCAGGCAGCAGGTCGGTCCGATAGGCATCGACGACGATGTCCTGCGAGGCCGAGGCAAAGGCGACCCACAGCGCCAGCGTCCCGAGCACCCAGATCGCGCCGTCCGGAGAAGCGCTGCCCATCGCCACGATGCCGAGGACGAGTGCGAGCTGAGTCAGAAGCATCCAGCCGCGCCGCCGGCCGAGAAACGGCGGGACGTACCGGTCGAGCAGCGGCGACCAGAGGAATTTCAGGAGGTAGGGAATACCGATCCAGGAAAACCAGGCAATCGTCCTGATGTCCACGCCGGCCACCGTGAGCCAGGCCTGCAGCGTGCTGCCGGTAAGCGCGAGCGGTAATCCCGAGAAAAAGCCTACTGCAAGGATTGCCGCGAGCCGCGGACTGCGGAAGACCTCCAGGTAGGGCGAAGGCATGCGCGATTGTATACGGACCCCGAAAGCGATCCTCGTATCTAGAGGTTTACATCGTAGTCGGTCGTGAGAGGGGCGTGATCCGAGAAGCGCTTGTTCTTGTAGATCGCGACTTTCTTCGCTCTGGCCGCTATTCCCGGCGTCGCGATTTGATAGTCGATGCGCCATCCCACGTTCTTCGCCCAGGCCTGGCCGCGGTTTGACCACCAGGTGTACTGCTCCGAGCGCGCGTCGATACGGCGGAACACGTCGACCCAGCCGAGCTTGTCGAAGACCTCCGTGAGCCAGGCCCGCTCCTCGGGCAGGAAGCCCGAATTCTTCCGGTTCGAGCGCCAGTTCTTGAGGTCGATTTCCTTGTGCGCGATGTTCCAGTCTCCGCACAATATGAAGTCGCGGCCGCTGCTCTTGAGGCCCTTCAACACGGGGTGGAATTCCGCGAGAAAGCGGAATTTCGCCTGCTGCCGCTCTTCGGAGCTCGATCCCGAAGGGAGGTAGACTGAAACTACCGAGAGATTGCCGTAGTCGGCGCGCAGGAACCGGCCCTCGGGATCGAATTCGCGGCTGCCAAAGCCGGAGGACACTTTTTCCGGCTTCGTGCGGGAGTAAAGCGCCACGCCGCTGTAGCCTTTTTTTTGCGCGCAATTGAACCACGAGTGGAAACCCTTTGGCGCAAGAATGTGCTCGCCCAGATCCTGCTCCTGTGCCTTCACCTCCTGGAGGCAGACGACGTCGGCGCGCTGGCGCGCGAGCCATTGCGGGAAGCCCTTGGTGAACGCCGAGCGGATACCGTTGAGATTGAGCGTGATTATGCGTAACATTTCGAGAATTCTCCCCTGGAACTGCGCGTGTCCGACGACTTTCGCAAGGACTTCATCGCTTTCTGCATCGAGCAAGGCGTGCTGAAGTTCGGCCGGTTCGTGATGAAATCGGGACGCGTCTCGCCCTATTTTTTCAATGCCGGGCTGTTCAACACGGGCAAAGCTCTGGACCGCCTTGCGCAATTCTACGCAAAAGCGATTCTCGCGTCGGATGTCAAGTTCGATATGCTCTTTGGCCCCGCCTACAAGGGCATCGTGCTCGCCGCGGGCACCGCGATGGTCCTGGCCCGCGAAGGCCGCAACGCGCCGTTCGCCTTCAATCGCAAGGAAACCAAGGACCACGGCGAAGGCGGCGATATCATCGGCGCCCCGCTTGCGGGGAGCGTGTTGATCGTAGATGATGTAATGACCGCAGGGACCGCGGTGCGCGAATTACTGGAGATCATCCGCGGCCACGGCGCGGTTCCGGCCGGGGTAGTCATTTCGCTTGACCGGATGGAGCGCGGCCGGGGGGACGTCTCCGCAGTGCAGGAAGTCGAGAGACAGCATGGCATCCCGGTCATCGCCATTGCCAACCTCGACGACCTGATGGTTTTCCTGCAGGAGAGCGCGGAGTTCAGGCAAAACCTCAAGGCAGTCGGCGAATACCGGAAACTTTATGGAGCAGTTCAACATGCCTAGCAGGACGGTTTTCATTTTTCTGCTGACGGCGCTTCTTGCCGCGCCCGCGGCCTCGCAGCAGCGCATGTACAAGTGTATGGATGCCAAGGGCAAGGTCTATTACACGCAGATCCCTCCCCAGGAGTGCCTCGGCCGCGCAACCGACGAATTGAACAAATCGGGCAGGGTCATTAACAGGAACGAGGTGCCGCCCACGGCCGAGCAGCGGGCGGCGCGCGAAGCCGCGCGCACAAAGAAACTGGAGGACGACGCGCAGGCAAAGGAGGAGCGTCGCAAGAACATGTCGCTGCTCAACACCTATTCGAGCGAGAAAGACGTCGAGGACGCCCGGGCGCGAGCTCTCGCGGGAACCGAGGCGGCCATCAAGGCGTCGGAGAGACGCATCGCCGATCTGCAAAAGCGCCAGAAAGAGCTTGAAGCGGAAAAGGACTTCTATGCCAAGAAAACGCTCCCATCCAAGCTCACGATGGACATCAGGAACACCGAATTCGAAATCCAGACCCAGACCGACTCGATTGAAGCGAAGAAAAAGGACATGAGCGTCATCAACGCCAAGTACGACGAGGACAAGCGCAAATACCTGGAGCTCACCCGGGCTCCAGCCGCGCCTGCCGCGAAAGCGAAGAAGAGGTAGCTAGCCCGAAATCTTGCGCTTCAGGATCTCGTTCACCTGGGCCGGATTGGCGTTGCCCCGGGTCGCTTTCATCACCTGCCCTACCAGCGAGTTGAACGCTTTTTCCTTGCCTGCGCGGTAGTCTTCCACCTGCTTTGCGTTTGCGGCGAGCACCTGGTCCACGATTTTTTCGATTGCGCTGCTGTCCGAGATCTGCTTCAGCCCGCGCTTGGCGATTATCTCATCCACGGAGCCCTCCTGCCCCCACATCGCGGGCAGAACTACCGCCGTTGCGGCTGTGGCGGATATGGTCCCGTCGGCGACGCGCCTCGACAGCCCCTTAAGCTGATCCGGAGAGACCTTGCTTTGCGTAATGTCGAGATTTTCTTCGTTCAGCTTCGCGCTCAGCGGGCCCAAGATCCAATTTGAAAGATTCGTCACTTCTTCCGTAGGTGCTCCCGCGAAAGTAGACAACGCGAAAGTCGAAATTCCACGACTTGCCGTGAGCTTATTTGCCTGGTGAGCCGAAAGACCGTAAGCGAGAATTTTATTATGCTGCATCCGTAGCGATTCTGGCATGGATGCTTTGATCTGTTCGATCCATTGTTCAGTTACTACGAGCGGAAGCAAGTCGGGGTCGGGGAAATAGCGGTAATCGTGCGCATCCTCCTTGGTGCGCATCGGGCGCGTCTCGTCCTTGTCAGGATCGTAGAGCCTGGTCTCCTGCACGATTTTTCCGCCGTCTTCCAGAATTTCGATCTGGCGCTTCACCTCGAATTCGATCGCGCGCTCGAGGAAACGGAATGAGTTGAGGTTTTTGATCTCCGCCCTGGTGCCGAGCGGCGCACCGGGCCGCCGCACCGAGACGTTGGCGTCGCAGCGGAACGATCCCTCCTGCATGTTGCCATCGCAGATTTCAATCTCTTCCACGATGAGAAAATGCAGCGCCTTGGCATAGGCGACCGCTTCCTCCGCCGAGCACATCTCGGGTTCTGAGACGATTTCCAGCAAAGGCGTGCCCGCGCGGTTAAGATCAATTCCGCTCATCCCATGGAAGTCTTCATGCAATGACTTCCCCGCGTCCTCTTCGAGGTGGGCGCGCGTGAGATGCACTTTGATTTCACCGCGAGTTGGTGAAGTGATTGGTATATCCCCGCCTTGCACGATCGGCAGCTCGTACTGGCTGATCTGATAACCCTTGGGCAGGTCCGGGTAAAAATAATTCTTGCGCGCGAACACAGAACACCGGTTGATCTTTGCGCCGACCGCAAGTCCGAAGCGGATGGCCCGCTCGACCGCACCGCGGTTCGCAACCGGGAGCACGCCCGGCAGGGCGATGTCCACCGCGCTCGCCTGGGTGTTCGGCGCCGCGCCGAACGCGGTCGATGCCCCCGAGAACATCTTCGACACAGTCGAGAGCTGCGCGTGCGTCTCCAGGCCAATCACGATTTCCCAGTTCATGGCTGGATCCCTGCGGGTTCGCGCTTGTGCCAGTCGGTCGCGCGTTGGTACTGGTGCGCGGCGTTCAGCATCTTCGCCTCGGAAAAGTAGTTTCCGACGATGTGCAGTCCGACCGGAAGATTGCCCGCTCCGAAGCCGCAGGGAATGGACATGGCCGGCAGCCCGGCCAGGTTCGCAGGAATTGTGTAGATGTCGTTCAAGTACATCTGTACCGGATCGGTGGCCTTGGCCCCGATTTTGAAAGCCACTGTAGGCGAAGTCGGGCCGACGATTACGTCGCACTGCTTGAAAGCCTTCACGAAATCGTCTGCAATCAGCCGCCGTATCTTCTGCGCCTTGATGTAATACGCATCGTAGTAACCGTGCGAGAGCACATAAGTGCCGATGAGAATCCGGCGCCTCACTTCGGCGCCGAAGCCTTCGGCCCGCGTGCGGCGATACATATCGGCGAGGTCGCGGTACTCCTTCGCGCGATGACCGTAGCGCACACCGTCGAAGCGCGAAAGGTTTGACGATGCCTCCGCCGGAGCGATCACGTAGTACGCGGGAACCGACAGGTTGCTGTTGGGCAGGCTGATCGGAACCCGCTTTGCGCCCAGTTTCTCGAATTCCTTCAGTGCCGCATCGACGGCCTGCGCGACGTCGGCGGCGAGTCCTTCTCCAAAATGTTCCTTCGGCACGCCGATGCTCACGCCGTTCAGCGGCCTGGCCGTACTCCCGTTCGGCCAGGGCCCGCCCAGATCACGGCCATAGTCCTCGCTCGCGCGCTCGATCGAGGTCGAGTCGCGCGCATCGAAGCCAGCCATTACGTTGAGCAGCAACGCAAGGTCTTCGGCGCTTTTCGCCATCGGTCCACCCTGGTCAAGGCTGGAGGCAAACGCCACCATTCCGTAGCGCGACACCAGGCCGTAGGTCGGCTTGAGGCCGGACAGTCCGCAGAGCGCCGCCGGCTGCCGGATCGAGCCGCCGGTGTCGGTCCCGGTCGCGGCCGGCGCCATGCGCGCGGCGATCGCCGCGGCCGAGCCGCCGGAGGAACCGCCCGGCACGCAAGCGCGGTCCCAGGGATTCTTCACCGGGCCGTAGAACGAAGTTTCGCTGGAAGACCCCATCGCAAACTCGTCCATGTTGGTCTTGCCGAGGATCACCGCGCCGGCAGAGCCGAAGCGCTCGATTACGTGCGCGTCGTACGGCCCGACGAAATTTGACAGCATCCTCGAGCCGCAGGTCGTGAGCCATCCGCGCGTGACGAAGATGTCCTTGTGTGCGACGGGAAT
>JBGPLD010000043.1:0-7226 GCA_041486325.1 Gammaproteobacteria bacterium | reverse complement strand
GTCGCCAAGCTTCCCTACGACCCGATCAAGGACTTCGAGCCGATTTCGCTTGTGGCGACGATTCCGTTCGGATTGACCGTGAACTCGAGCATGCCGGTGCACACGCTGACGGAATTCATCGAGTACGCGAAAGCGTCGCCGCGCCCCCTCACGTACGGCACCGCGGGTATCGGGTCACCGCATCATTTCGCCGTCGAGCTGCTGCGCTCGATGACCGGAATCAACGTCGTCCACGTTCCCTACAAGGGTTCGGCCGGAATCATCCCCGCGCTTCTGTCCGGAGAGATCGATTTCACCATTGCGGCGGTGAATTCGCTATTGCCCCATTTCAAGTCCGGGAAGCTGCGCCCGATCGCGATGGCGGGCTCCTCGCGTACCGCGATCCTGCCCGACGTGCCGACGATCGCCGAAGCGGGTCCGCTGCCGGGCTACGCCGTGGACGTCTGGCTCGGCGTCATGGCGCCCGCGGGCACGCCGCGTCCGATCATCAATCGCCTCAACACCGAGATCAACCGCGTCGTCCGCGACCCGCAGTTCATCAAGGAGAGGCTGAACACGGTCGGGCTCGAGGCGGTCGGCAGCACGCCCGAGCACTTGCTCGAGGTCATGAAGACCGAGCTGGCGAAGTACGCGAAAATCGCCGGCGACGCCCGCATCCGGCCGGAATAAGCGACCGGCGATCTGCGCCCGGCGCGCTGGAACTCGCGCCGGACGTTGCGCGACCCTTTTTCCGCCGGGCCGGAATCACTTTTATTCCTTCAGCATCACGCCGCCGTTTTCGATTTTCACGGCGTAGGTGCGGATGTCTTCCGTACAGGGCGCGCCTACCGCCCTGCCGGTGGCGATTTGGAACCTTCCCTGGTGCAGCGGGCATTCGATCTCCTCGCCCTCGATGAAACCGTCGGCAAGGCTCGCTTGCCCGTGGGTGCAGGTGTCGTGCGTCGCGAATATTTTTCCGCCGAAGTTGTACAGGCACACGGGCTCCGCGCCTAGATCGACGAGCAATGTGCCGTCTTCTGGGACTTCCGAGGCGTCCGCGACCTTGACCCAGTTCCCGCTCATGTCATAGCGGATAGATCAGGCTGTTCGGGATCAGCATGCTGTCGAAGACGCAGAGTTTCTCCTTGAATTTCAGCTTGCCCTCTTCGACCACGATCCGGTCCTGGTACTGGCCGGTATTGAACACGCGCGTGAGTTCGTCCTGCAGGGTCTCCAGGGCAAGATAGTTCGCGCGCACCTCGAGCACCGCTTCCTTCCAGCCGAGAATGCGAATGCCGCTCACCATGCGGCGGACCATGCGGGGCGCATAGACCGAAGTTTTCCGGATCGCCACGACGCGATCGACGAGATAACCCTTGCTCTCGCACAGCCAGGTCGCAAGCGGCAGGCCGCGTTCGAAGTTTTCGCGCGGCACGATCTTGTACACGCATCGATCGATGAAAAACTCCGGCCATTCCTCGAAGCGCTCTTCGTCCAGACAGCCGGTGTAGGCGGCATACAGCTCCTCGAGCTCGAGGCGAAGCTCACGCGCGTTCAGCCCGAGGAAACGTTCCGCCGCGCTCACAACCCGGCCCCGTTCAGGCGCAAACGAATTGCTTCAAGTGCTCCTTCCATCATGAAATATTGCATCAGAGTTCCATGACCTGCCGGTAGTGGCTGTAAAAAGCGCGGATCACCGACTCGGTCACCATGTGCGGTTCGTTTTCCTTCCAGTCGCGGCCGCCCATCTCCATGACGCCGGCGGCCCCCGGGTAGGGCGCAACGCCCTGCTGGGAGAATTTCATGATTTCGCTGTCGTCTATTGAAACAAATCCTGCCGGTCCCATGAGGTTTGCCTGCCGCAGCCGGCGGCGGGTCATTTCCTCGTCGTCGTCGGCGTAGCCGAAGAAGGTCCAGGCCAGCTCGAACGCCCCCGGACCGCGCGTGATCAGCTGGCGCATGGCCAGGGTGTTCGACTGCTGCTGGATGATGAGGTTGGGCCAGAGGGTCGTCATCACCACCGTGTACTCGGGAAATTCGCGCACCGGATCGAGCAGCGCCGGATCCCGCAGCGTGAAGTTGTCGATCAGCGACTTCATGTCGGCGTTGTGTTCCGTCTTTTTCTGCTCACCCCTCCAGGAGATCAGCGCGCCGTGGCGGCCGGTGGCGTCCATCTGGACCTTGGAGGGCTGGTCGGCGCGGAACAGACCGAAGCTCACCAGGAACACGTGCAGCAGGCTCGCGTGATAGGGATCCTTGATGTTCTCGAACATCAGTTTCCAGTTTGCCGGGATCAACTGGCGCGAGTAACCGAGCACGCGCAGCTCGCGGCCGTCGCAAACGCGGTCGAACATGGCGAGTATGGAAGGCCCGAGGAATTTATCGAACGGCTCGATCTGTTCTGCGAACGAGGCGAAGATCACGCCGTTGCGGCGCGCGACGCCGAGTTTGCGCAGCCCATGGTTCTTCGGATCGAAGTCCGCAGGCATGCCGCCCTGCTTTTTCACGCCGCGGCGGAACGGCACGCCGATCAGGTCGCCTTTCAGGTCATAGGTCCACTGATGGTACGGGCACATGAACTCGGTGGCGTTGCCCAGGTGCTTCTGGCAGAACTGCACGCCGCGATGGGCGCAGCGGTTCTCGACCACGTTGATGCCGCTTTCCTGGTCGCGAATGACGACCACCGGCTTTTCGCCGATGAAAGTGCGCTTGAAGTCGCCGGGCCTGGGAACCTCGGCCTCGAGAGCGACGTAGCTCCAGCTGGGCCCGCAGAAAATGCGTTCCTGCTCGCGCGCGTAGATTTCCGGATCGGAATAGATCCAGTAGGGAATGCGGGCAATGCCTTCCTTGGGCCACTCGTGTCGTCCGCCCATCGGCTTATCTCCTGGCAGCGAAAGCAGGCGTCGCATCGCCCTGTCCTGGCGCCATATTAGGCGCGGGCCCGGACTTGATCAATATCGACCGAACAATCAAGATAGTCGCCTCAGATTTCCGGCGCCTGAAGAATGGCGCGCCTCACGCCCAAAGCGCGGAAGACAAAAATCTTCAGGGAAGAGTCTTCGATGATTGTCAGGAAATCACTCGGCGCTCTCGCCGCGTTCGCCCCCGTTTTGGTCCCGATCCAGGGGCTTGCGCAGGAGGCCGAAAAGCCCGATGAGATCCGCGTCGTCGGTCACTACGAAAACGCGGTCGGCACTTCCGACGCCGCGAGTCAGGGCAACATCACCCCTCAATTGATCGAGGCAAGGCCGATAGAAAGACCCGGGGAAGTGTTGGAGCTTGTACCCGGCGTAATCATCACCCAGCACAGCGGCGACGGCAAGGCCAACCAGTATTTTCTGCGCGGCTTCAATCTCGACCACGGCACGGATTTCCGCACTACGGTCGATCACATGCCGGTCAACATGCCGACGCACGCCCACGGACAAGGCTATTCGGATCTCAACTTTCTCATTCCGGAGCTGATCTCCCGCATTTCCTACAAGAAAGGCCCGTACTTCGCCGAGGAAGGCGACTTCTCCTCGGCGGGTGCTGCCGACATCTACTACGCCTCCAAGCTCAAGCAGGGCATCGCATCGGTGAGTGCGGGAAGCTGGGAGTACGGCCGCGCGCTCGTGGCGAATTCATTCGACGCCGGACCAGGAACCCTGCTCTACGGCTTCGAGGCGTTTCATAACAACGGACCCTGGGACAACCCGGAAGACTACAGGAAGCTGAACGGCGTGCTGCGCTTCAGCCGCGGCAGCAATGCCGACGGCTTTTCTCTCACCGGCATGGCCTACACCGGCAAATGGAACGCGACCGACCAGATTCCGCAGCGCGCCGTGGACCGCGGAGAAATCTCGCGCTTCGGCGCGATCGATCCCACCGACGGCGGCGAGTCCTCGCGCTACAGCCTGTCGCTCGACCGGCACAAGGCGATCGGGAACGGCGAATTCCATTTCGACGCCTACGCCATCAAGTACCGCCTGAATCTTTTCTCCAACTTCACTTTCTTCCTCGACGATCAGGTCAACGGCGACCAGTTCGAGCAGTTCGATGATCGCACCGTATTCGGAATGAGCCCGAGCTGGATCCTGACGGACAAGTGGGGCGAGCGGCAGGTGATCAGCAAGTTCGGCCTGGACCTGCGCCGCGACAATATCAATGTCGCTCTAAACAACACGACGGCCCGGCAGCAAACGGGCACGGTTCGCGCGGACAAGGTCAATCAGACCGGGCTCGGGCTGTACTATGAAAACTCGCTGCAGTGGAGCGAAACCTTCCGCACCGTCGCGGGCATTCGCGAAGACTTTTACAACGCCACGGTCAACAGCGACCTCGCCGCGAATTCGGGCACGACCAACGATCAGATCACATCGCCCAAGCTGAACCTCATCTTCGGTCCTTTCGCCAAGACAGAGTACTTCATCAACTACGGCGAGGGCTTCCATAGCAACGACGCCCGGGGCACGACCATCACAGTCGATCCGACCACGCAGGCCGCCGCGCAGAAAGTGCCGGCGCTGGTGAAATCGAAGGGCGCGGAGGTCGGCGTGCGAACGGAGGCGATTTCCGGCTTGCAGTCGTCGCTCTCGCTCTGGCGCCTGGAGCTCGCTTCCGAACTCGTATTCGTGGGCGACGCCGGGACCACCGAGGCGGGCAGGCCGAGTCTGCGGCGCGGCATCGAATGGTCCAACCGCTACATCCCGAAGCCCTGGCTCATCGTGGACCTCGACCTGTCGGCGTCGAGTGCTCAGTTCACCAACAGCGATCCGGCCGGGAACTACATTCCAGGAGCCATCGACAGGGTTGCATCGCTGGGGGTGACGCTGAACGACTTCGGCCGCTGGTCGTTCAGCGGCCACCTGCGCTACTTCGGCCCGCGGCCGCTCACAGAAGACAACAGCGTGCGCTCGCAGTCCTCGACCCTTGTCTCGCTGCGCACGTCCTACAAGGTGGATTCACGCCTTCGGATCAACTTCGACGTGTTCAACCTGTTCAACCGCAACGTGAACGACATCGACTACTTCTACTGCTCGCGGTTGCGCAGCGACGACGTGACCAACTCAAGATGCGGCGACGATCCAACCAAGCCCGGTGTGGACGACATCCATTTCCATCCGGCCGAGCCGCGCAGCTTCCGCATCGCCCTGATCGGAAATTTCTGAATCGAGGACGAGGTGTAAGATCAAGCCTCCCGCGAAAACTCGGCGAAGACATTGAAGGGGTCTGCATGAAATCCGAGGTGCTGCTATTCGTCGGTGAAACGCTCGGAAATTACGGCTTCCCCGACGGCCATCCGTTCTCCATCGACCGCCAGGGCGCATTCTGGAACGAGACGCGCAAGCAGGGCCTCGATAGGAAAGTGACCGTCGCGGCGCCGCGCATTGCAACGCGCGAGGAGCTGCTGCGGTTCCACAGCGAGCGCCATGTGACGCGCGTCGAGACCCGGTCGCGCATCGGCAACGGGTACCTCGATCAGGGCGACACGCCGGCGTTTCCGGGCGTATTCGAGGCGGCCTCGGCCGTCGCCGGCAGCGCGCTCGAAGGCCTGCACCGGATCATGGCAGGCGAGGCATTGCGCGCGTTTCAGCCCATCGGCGGCATGCACCACGCCCGCCGGGATCAGGCAGCCGGATTCTGCGTGTTCAACGATCTCGGCGTTGTCATCGACACGCTGCGCTCGCAATACGGGATTGCGCGCGTCGCCTACGTGGACATCGACGTGCACCATGGCGACGGGGTGTTCTACAGCTACGAATCCGACCCGGAGCTGATCTTCGCGGACATTCACGAAGACGGGCGCTTTCTCTATCCGGGCACGGGGTTCGCGCACGAGACCGGCGCGGGCGCGGCCAGGGGCACCAAGCTCAATATTCCGCTGCCGCCGGGGGCGGGCGACAAGGAATTTTTCGCCGCCTGGGAACGCGTGCTCGAGCATCTTCGGCGCTTCAGGCCCCGGTTCATCATCCTGCAGGCCGGCGCCGACAGCCTGGCCGGGGACCCGCTTGCGCACCTGAATCTGTCGCGGGCCGCGCACGCCCACGCGGCAAGCACGCTCCTCGCGCTCGCCAACGACACGGCGAAGGGGCGGCTTATGGTATTCGGCGGGGGCGGCTACGATCTGGGCAATCTCGCTGCCGCCTGGACTGGCGTGCTGAGCCGGCTCACAGAAGACTAGCGAGCTACCGGCGCCGGAACCTGGACAGGAGATCATCGAGGTGATCCACGCTTGAATAGCGGATCACCAGCTTTCCGGCGCCTTTTTTCCCCGGCTTGATCTCTACCGTCGTGCCCAATATTCCCGACAGCTCTTCCTCGAGGCGCGTGATGTCGCGGTCGGTGCGGACTTTACGCTTGGTCTTCGGATTGAGCAGGTCATGGACGAGCCGCTCGGTCTGACGCACCGACATTCCAAGGCCCGCTATTTTTTTCGCAACGACTTCCTGGCGTCGGCCCTCGAGCGCAAGCAGGGCGCGAGCGTGTCCCATCTCCAGCCTGCTGTCGAGCACGAGCTGCTGCACGGGCTTTTGCAGGTTCAGAAGGCGCAAGAGGTTGGTAGTGGCGGCGCGTGACCGGCCTATGGCCTCGGCCGCGTCCTGGTGGGTAAGCTTGAACTCCGATATGAGCCGCTGCACGCCGTTCGCTTCCTCGATCGGATTGAGATCCTCGCGCTGGATGTTCTCGACCAGGGCCATGGCCAGCGCGGCAGAGTCCGGGACCTTGCGTATCACCACCGGAATTTCGGCCAGGCCGGCGATTTTCGCGGCGCGCCAGCGCCGCTCGCCCGCAATGATCTCGTAGCGGTCCTTTTCCAGCGGCCGCACCAGGATCGGCTGCATCAGCCCCTGCTTCCTGATCGAGGCCGCGAGTTCCTGCAGCGAAGCTTCGTCCATCTTCGTGCGCGGCTGATATTTGCCGCGCTCCAGCTGATTTACATCCAGCGTAGCCTGCAATTCGCCCGCGGCGGCGCCCGCGGCGTCCCTGTCGAGCAGCGCGTCCAGTCCGCGTCCGAGTCCTTTCAGCTTCATGAGTTGCGACCCTCTGCTACGAGCCCGTTGCGGCTCAGTATTTCGCCGACAAGCTCGACATAGGCCTGCGAGCCCCTGCAAGCGCCGTCGAATTTGACCGCCGGAACGCCAAAGCTCGGCGCTTCGGCCAGGCGCACGTTGCGCGGAATCACGGTGGAATAGACCTTGTCACCGAAGTGCTGCTCCAGCTGCGCGGAAACCTGCAGGGCGAGCGTATTGCGCGAATCGAACATC
>JBGPLD010000042.1:0-7257 GCA_041486325.1 Gammaproteobacteria bacterium | reverse complement strand
TCTCGACGATCTCGCGCGCAAGGTGAGCGGAATCACGCTGGTAGTCGGTCATCCCCATCAGACGGAGTCCGGGCGCTACAACGCGGCATCGGTAGTCGAAAACGGGAGAGTCATCGCCACCTACCACAAGCACACGCTCCCGAATTACACCGTGTTCGACGAGGAGCGCTACTTCAAACCCGGCGACAGCCCCTGCGTGTTCCGGGTCGGCGAGCTCAGCTTCGGCGTCAATATCTGCGAGGACACCTGGGGTTTGCAAGGGCCGCTCACCACCCGGCCCCGGGCCGACAAAGTGAGCGTCGGAATCAATATCTGCGCCGACGTGTGGGAGGCCAAGGCACCGCTGGCGGCGCGGGATGCCGGGGCGCAGGTGCTGCTCGTCCTGAATGCTTCGCCCTATCACATGCACAAGCAGGATTCGCGCTACGACGTGATGCGCGAACGCGTTGCCGAGACCGGCATCGCGCTGATCTACGCCAACATGGTGGGTGGACAGGACGAGCTTGTGTTTGACGGCGCCTCTTTCGCGCTGAATCGCAAGGGCGAAGTTGCGATTCAGCTGCCGCTTTTCGAGGAGGCGCTGGGGCTGGTGACCGTGTCAGGGGGCGACCCGCAGCCCGGCGCGGTGGAGAAGGAGGGCTCGCTCGAGGCCGAAGTTTACAAGGCGTTGTGCCTGGGCGTGCGCGATTACCTCGACAAGAACCGGTTTCCCGGAGCGCTGCTCGGTCTTTCCGGGGGCGTCGATTCCGCTCTGACGTTGTGCATCGCTTGCGACGCGCTGGGGCCGGGACGCGTCAAGGCCGTGATGATGCCCTCCCAGTTCACCTCGGACATGAGCGTCCATGATTCGCGCGAGCTCGTGAAGAATCTCGGGGTCGCTTACGACGAGATTCCCATCCGGACCGTGTTCGACGCGTTTCTCGCGTCGCTCGCCAAGGAGTTCGCGGGATTGCCGGCAGACGCTACCGAGGAAAACCTTCAGGCGCGAATCCGCGGCACCATCATGATGGCGCTGTCGAACAAGTCCGGCGCGATCGTGCTCACCACGGGCAACAAGTCTGAAATGGCGGTCGGTTATGCGACGCTTTACGGCGACATGGCGGGTGGATTCGCCGTGATCAAGGACATTTCGAAGACGCTGGTATACCGCCTCTGCCGCTACCGCAACGGCCTCGGCCGCGCGATTCCAGAGCGGATTCTCACCCGGGCTCCATCGGCGGAACTGCGCCTGAACCAGACCGACCAAGACAGCCTGCCCGCCTACGAAGCGCTCGATCCGATCATCACCGCATACATGGAAAACGACGTCAGTCCCGCGCAGATCGTGGCGCAGGGGTTTGACGCGCAAGACGTGAAACGCGTCGTCGAGCTGATCCACCGCAGCGAGTACAAGCGCCGCCAGGCGCCCGTCGGCATCCGCATCACGCACCGTGGGTTCGGGAAGGACTGGCGTTACCCTATTACTTCCCGCTACCGCGAACGGTACGAGTGAGCGCTTTCCATGGTTCGTGAAGCCGAGCTTCAAATACTCATTTTGACGGGCGCGGGCGTTTGTTATACTTGCCGGGCGCGGGAGAGCGGCAAGAGGCCATCATGAAAAAAATAGTAGCTGTTGTTAAACCGTTCAAGCTCGACGAGGTGCGCGAAGCGCTCGCCGAGGTTGGTGTCACGGGTCTGACGGTAACGGAAGTGAAGGGATTCGGACGCCAGAAGGGGCACACCGAATTGTATCGGGGCGCCGAGTACGTGGTGGATTTCCTGCCGAAGGTCAAGATCGAAGTTGTCGTGACCGGCAAGATGGTCGACAGCGCCATCGAAGCCATCATCAAGTCCGCGCGCACCGGCAAGATCGGCGACGGCAAGATTTTCGTGACGACGGTGGAGCAGGTGGTACGCATCCGCACGGGCGAAACCGGAGAGGCAGCGATTTAGCGATCGGGGACGCGGGCCTGGGCCCCCGATCTCAGCAGCACAAGCAGCGCTCCGCTGCCCCCTTGGTTCGCGGGAGCCTCGCAGAATGCGAGCACCTCGTCGCGCCGGGCCAGCCACTGCCTGGCCACCCCCTTCAGAACCGGCTCGCGGTTGGGCGAGCGAAGGCCCTTTCCGTGCACCACTCGCACGCATCGCAGGCCACGCTTGAGACAGGAGGGAAGAAAGCCGGCGAGTAGCAGCCGCGCCTGGTCGCGATTCACGCCGTGCAAATCGAGATGGTCCTGCACCACCCAGTGGCCCCGCCGCATCTTGCGCAGCACGTCGCGGCCCAGGCCGTCACGAAGGAACTGGATCTCTTCCCCGGTTTCGAGTGACTGGTCCCACGGGATCGGACCGATCACGCTCTCGGCAAGCGTACTGTGTGCATCGAGCAGCGCTTGGACCGGCAGCGGCGGCGGTAACTGGGCTTGCCGCCGGGCGCGCGCGGAAACCTTGATGGGCGTGGCGCCGCGCGCCGCCTCGCGAAAAAGCGCAACCTCGTCCTCGGGCAGGCCGTTTTTTACGGGTTTGCGCAAGATCAGGCCCGTCTGGAATACTCCGAAGGCCCGGCCGACGCGTGCTTCTGCGTGCAACTCAAGACAGGTTCTCGAGGTATTTCTCGGCGTCGAGTGCCGCCATGCATCCACTTCCGGCGCTGGTCACCGCCTGACGGTAGACGTGATCCTGAACGTCGCCTGCGGCAAACACGCCGGGAGCGCTGGTCGCGGTAGCGTTGCCTTCGGCGCCGCCGCGCGTGACGATGTATCCGCCCCGCATTTCCAGCTGCCCCTCGAAAATCGCGGTATTCGGTGTGTGCCCTATTGCGACAAATAGCCCTTGCACGTCGAGCTTTTGCGTCTTGCCCGATTGCGCGTCCTTGATACGCACGCCGCTCACCCCCTTGGCGTCGCCAAGGACCTCGTCCAGCAAGTGGTTCCACCGCACTGCTATGTTCTTTTTCTCGAAAAGCTTCCTCTGCAGGATCTTCTCGGCGCGAAACTTATCGCGCCGGTGTACCACCGTGACTTGGCGCGCGATATTCGAAAGGTAGAGCGCCTCCTCGACCGCAGTGTTGCCGCCGCCGACGACGGCGACATCCTGGCCCTTGTAGAAGAAACCGTCGCAGGTGGCGCATGCGGACACACCTTTGCCCATGAACTTGCTCTCCGAATCAAGCCCGAGGTAACGGGCGGAGGCCCCGGCGGCGATAATGAGGGCATCACAGGTGTAGTCGCCCGCGTCGCCCTCCAGGCGGACCGGCTTTTCACCGAGGTGCGCGGCGTGGATCTGATCGAAAACGATTTCGGTCTCGAAACGCTCTGCGTGTTTCTGAAAGCGTTCCATCAGCTCCGGACCCTGCACACCATTTGCATCCGCGGGCCAGTTATCGACATCGGTTGTCGTCATCAGTTGCCCGCCGGGTGCAAGACCGGTGATGACCAGGGGCTTGAGGTTTGCACGGGCGGCGTAGACCGCGGCCGTGTAACCCGCGGGTCCCGATCCCAGGATCAACACGCGGCAGTGCTTGTTTTTTTTGGACATGTTCCAGTTGTCGGGACGAGAAGCCGGGATGCGGATGGTGAGGCGGCTGCAAATTATAACCCGGTGGCACCCGGCCCCGTACTCTCGACGGACAGCAGCCTCGTGATAGAGATCCGTGCATCCGGTCAGTTCGGGGTGAGCGGCACGGATTCCGTACGCGAGTTCTTCGCACTTGAGGCCCGCCATCGTGTTATTGGAGAAGCGTCCCGTCGCGAGCCATTATTTTCAGGTCTGGTAAGATAGCTTTGTGACAACCAGTCCCCTAGGTGGAAGGCAGACGGCGGGCGCCGGGCACGTATCAACCGTGCTGCTTCGCAATGTCCCGCTTTTTTCCATGTTGCCCGAGCACCAGCTCGTCCTTCTCGCCTCGGAGGTGAGCCGCAAGAGTTTTTCCCGCGGCGCAACCATCATCGCGGCCGGCGACGTAACCGAATACCTGTATGTCATCATTTCCGGCCGGCTGAAGGTGATAATGAGCGACGATGAAGGCGGCGAAGTTATTCTCGCAATTCTCGGCCCGAACGAATTTTTCGGCGAAATGGGCCTGCTCGACGACCTCACTCGCTCGGCGACCGTCGTGGCCTTCGAGTCATGCGAGCTTGTCATGCTTTCGAAGCGCGATTTCAAGAAGTGCCTGTCCGAGAACTTCGATATGACCATGACGGTGGCGCGCGGTCTGGTCAAGCGTCTGCGCGAAGCGGACCAGAAGATCGGCAGTCTTGCGCTGATGGACGTCTATGGCAGGGTAGCGCGGCTTTTGCTTGAGATGTCGGAAACCGTTAACGGCCAAAAAGTTGTGACCAAGAAAATTGCCAAACAGGACATTGCGAAAATGATCGGAGCTTCACGCGAGATGGTGAGCCGGGTCATGAAGGACTTGCAGTCCGGCGGCTTCATCGAGGTTCGCGCCGGATCCATACTGGTGCGCGACAGCATCCTGCCGGTGGATTGAAGGCTCGTTGCCAGGCGAGATGCTCCCCGCCTTGGGTCCTGCGCTGCACGCCCCCGTCCCGTTCATTCAGCGCGCCGTGCCCGGCTCGACCGTGACCAGCGGCAAGGAGCCGGAGTGTGTCGTGCGGCGCTGACCGATACCTCAGCCGCCCTGTTTCCCGCCTCCAGGCGGGGGTGCCCCTGTTCAGGATCGCTGCGCCCCCGGAATCCGGGGTGTTGGCGGGCATCTGCTAAAATTCCCGCAACGGCAAGGCTTCGCCGCCCTCAGTACATTGACAGCGATTGCGGGCGGCGCAAAGGCCTTGCGTGCCTGCGAAATTGCTCCGTTATCAGCGGTCTGACTTTATCAGAGGTTCCTTGAAAGAGAACCAACGACCCCTTCCGGGCAAGGTTGCCGCGTTGCTGCGCGAATCGAAATGGTTCGTTTTGATCGCGGCCGCGCTTTATGTTGCCCTCGTTCTTGCCACGTTCAACGTGGCTGACCCGGGCTGGTCGCACAGCGCTGCGGCCGCGGATATCCGCAACGCGGGCGGCAGGGTGGGCGCCTGGATTGCGGATCTCCTGCTGTATCTCTTCGGGGTTTCCGCCTGGTGGTGGGTTGTGCTGCTGGTATACGCGGTGCTGTGGGGTTACCGCCGGCTCGATGGCCGCTCGATAAGCGATCGACGCCCATTCGCCATTGCGCTTGCGGGATTCGCCGTGCTCCTTGTCGCCTCGAGCAGCATCGAGGCACTGCGCCTGCACTCGATAAAAGCCGCGCTCTCGCTCGCACCGGGCGGAATGATCGGCGCGGTCGCCGGGAAGACGCTATCAGCCACCTTCGGTTTCACTGGCGCGACCCTGATCCTGCTGACACTGTGCGCCGTAGGCCTGTCGCTGTTCACCGGTCTTTCGTGGGTGGCGGTCATGGAAACGTTCGGCACCGCGCTGGAATGGCTATACGAGCGCGTGCTCAACACATCGAGCCGCTGGCGCGACCGGAAAGCGGGAGAGATCGCGGCGGAAAAGCGCGAGGCGGCGGTCGGGGAAAAGCGCGAACTCCTGCTCGAAGACCATGTGCCGTTGCGCATCGAGCCGCCCCTGATGGAGATCCCGAAATCGCCGCGCGTGCAAAAGGAAAGGCAGGAACCGCTGTTCAGGGAGCTGCCTGACACGCCCCTGCCCCCGATCAAGCTCCTTGACGAAGCCGCGTCTGACGTCGAGGCGCTGTCGGCCGAAACGCTCGAATATACCTCGCGACTGATCGAAAAAAAACTCGGAGATTTCGGCGTTCAGGTAAGGGTGCTGGCCGCCTACCCGGGACCGGTGATCACGCGCTACGAGGTCGAGCCGGCGGTGGGCGTCAAGGGCAGCCAGATCGTCAACCTCGTCAAGGACCTCGCGCGCGCCTTGTCGGTCTACAGCATCCGCGTGGTCGAGACCATCCCCGGCAAGTCGTGCATGGGCCTGGAAATTCCCAATCCGCACCGGCAAATCGTACGCCTGACCGAGATCATAAGCTCCCAAGCCTATCACGAGCTGCACTCGCCGCTGACACTGGCTCTGGGAAAGGACATCGCCGGCAACCCCGTGGTCGCCGATCTCACCAGAATGCCGCATCTGATGGTCGCCGGCACCACCGGCTCGGGCAAGTCGGTCGCGATCAACGCCATGATCCTGTCGTTCCTGTACAAAGCCGAGCCGCGCGAGGTAAGGCTTATTCTTGTCGATCCGAAGATGCTCGAGCTGTCGATGTACCAGGATATTCCGCATCTGCTGGCGCCGGTCGTCACCGACATGAAGCAGGCCGCGAACGCGCTCGCCTGGTGCGTGGGCGAGATGGAGCGGCGCTACCGGCTGATGTCCTGGATCGGGGTGCGAAATCTTTCCGGCTATAACCACAAGATGGCCGACGCCGAGAAATCGGGCAGCCCGCTGATGGACCCGAATACGCTCGATTCGGGCGACCCGCAGCCGCTGGAAAAGCTCCCGTACATCGTCGTCATCATCGATGAGCTCGCCGATCTCATGATGGTCTCGGGCAAGAAGGTCGAGGAGCTGGTTGCGCGGCTGGCGCAGAAGGCGCGCGCCTCGGGGATTCATCTGATCCTGGCGACGCAGCGTCCGTCGGTCGACGTCATCACCGGCCTCATCAAGGCCAACATCCCGACGCGCATCGCCTTCCAGGTGTCGAGCAAAGTGGATTCGCGCACCATCCTCGATCAGCAGGGCGCCGAGTCGCTGATCGGGCAGGGCGACATGTTGTTTTTGCCGCCCGGCAGCGGCATGCCGCAGCGTGTACACGGCGCGTTCGTGGCCGACCATGAGGTGTTCAAGGTCGTTGAGTATCTGAAATCGCTTGGCCGCCCCGAATTCGTGGACGGGTTGCTCGATGCCGACGATGCGGGCGGTGGCGCCGGGCTCGGCATGGGCGAGCCGGGCGGCGAGGCCGATCCGCTCTACGACCAGGCTGTGGAGATTGTGCTGCGTACGCGGCGCCCGTCGATTTCTCTGGTCCAGCGCCACCTTCGCATAGGCTACAACCGCGCGGCGCGCCTCATAGAGCAGATGGAGCAGACGGGGCTGGTCTCCGCGATGCAATCCAACGGCAACCGCGAGGTGCTGGTCCCCGCCAAGGCGGATTAGCGGCTCCGATGGATCAATGCGACTTGCGTAAATTTGTCTGTGCGCTGATTCTCGCCGCGCCTCTCTCGGCGTCGGCGTCGAGCCTTGAGCGCCTCGCCGAGTTCATCAATACCACGCATACGGCCCGGAGCGAGTTCGAGCAGAAAATCTTCGATCGCAACCGCAAGC
>JBGPLD010000041.1:0-7269 GCA_041486325.1 Gammaproteobacteria bacterium | reverse complement strand
TCGGCGCCGAGCACCTGGTGCGCCTCGCGCGTGAGCGCCTGCCAGACCCGGTCGGCAAAAAAGGCGACGCCGGTCACTCCGCCCACGGCGACGACGAGCGCGAGCGCAAGCACGCGCAGCTCGCCCGCGCGCCAGTCGCGCAGGAGCATCCTGACCGATAGCTCGAAGCTAGCCATGCATGAAGAATGCTCTAACCGCCAAGGACGCCAAGGGCGCCAAGGAAATCATGCTCGAAATCCTTTGCGTCCTTGGCGTCCTTGGCGGTAAATGCTTTTCATGTTGGCCCTGGCGCGATCCTGCCGGCGGCGAGACGCACCACGCGCCGGCAGCGGCCGGCAATGGCTTCGTCGTGGGTGACGAGCAGCAGCGTGGTACCGCGCTCGGCATTCAACTCGAACATGAGGTCGATGATTCCGGCGCCGGTCGCGGCATCGAGGTTGCCCGTGGGCTCATCGGCCAGCAGCAGCTTGGGCTGAGTCACGAAGGCGCGCGCAAGCGCAACGCGCTGCTGCTCGCCGCCCGAGAGGGTTTTCGGATAGTGCCGCAGGCGCTCGCCCAAGCCCACGCGCGCGAGCATCTTCGTGGCCTGGTCGGCGGCGCCCGGCGCGCCGGCCAATTCGAGCGGCAGCATCACGTTCTCGAGCGCATTCAGCGCCGGAAGCAGCTGGAACGACTGGAACACGAAGCCGAGAAGCCGCGAGCGCAGCGCGGCGCGGCCGTCCTCGTCCAGTCCGAACAAATCGATGCCGTCCAGATGCACCGCGCCCGCGCTCGGAGTGTCCAGGCCGGCAAGCAGCCCCAGCAGGGTGGATTTGCCCGATCCGGAGGCGCCGACGATGGCGACGGCCTCGCCCGGCATGACCTCCAGCGTGATGTCCTGCAAAATAGCGAGTTCGGTGGCGCCCGGCGCGCCGTTTGATGTATTTTCGTTCAGGCGCACGATTTTCGAGAGCGCCCGGGCTTCGACAATGGGTTGGGGAAATTCAGCCATGAGATCGATAGTGCTTGCCGTCCTGCTTGCCTGTTGCGGAACGGCGAGCGCCGCGCCGGAAATACTGGTGCTCGGAGACAGCCTGTCCGCCGCCTACGGCATTCCCCGAAGCAGCGGCTGGGTGGCCCTGCTCGGTGAACGGCTCAAGCAAAGGCACGCGGATTATACCGTGGTGAACGCGAGCGTCAGCGGCGAGACCACCGCCGGCGGCGCCGCGCGCGCCGGCGCGGCGCTCGCGGAAAACAAGCCGGCCATCCTGATCCTCGCGCTCGGCGCGAACGACGGCCTGCGCGGCCTGCCCGTGGAGCAGATGAAGAACAATCTCGCCGCGATCATCCACTCGGCGAAGCAGAGCGGCGCGCGCGTGCTGCTGGTCGGCATGCGCATGCCGCCGAACTACGGCCTCCAGTATACGGAGGCGTTTCGGCGGGCGTTCGAGGAAGTCGCCCGGGCGCAAGGCGTGCTGCTTGCGCCTTATCTGCTCGCAGGCGTGGACAGGCGCGAACTGTTCCAGGCCGACAACCTGCATCCCACGGCCGAAGCGCAGCCGCAAATCCTGGAGAATGTATGGCGCGGGCTTGCGCCTATGCTGGGCGGTGCGACGCCGGCGCCAACGCGCAAGAATTCCTGAACAGACAATATGGCGGCTTTGCTGCGATCAAACACGGTTACCGTAGGACAGCTCGATGCCTTTGACGAGGTCATCGACGTGCGCTCGCCCGCGGAATTCGCGCTCGATCACGTCGCCGGCGCGGTCAACTGCCCGGTGCTCGACAACGAGGAGCGCGCGCGCGTCGGCACGATATACACTCAAGTGTCGCCCTTCGACGCGAGGAAAGTGGGCGCGGCGCTGGTGTCGAAGAACATCGCGCGGCACATCGAGGAGCGCTTTCGCAGCCGCGAGCGCGGCTGGCGCCCGCTGGTGTACTGCTGGCGCGGCGGCAAGCGCTCGGGGGCGATGGCGCACGTGCTGCGCGAGATCGGATGGGACGCGGCCACGCTCGAGGGCGGCTACCGCGCTTACCGGCGCGAAGTCGTGGCGCGGCTCGGCGAGCTGCCTTCGCGCTTCCGGTTTCGGATCGTGTGCGGCGCGACCGGCAGCGGCAAGAGCCGGCTGATCGAGACGCTCGCGGCGCAGGGCGCGCAGGTGCTGGACCTCGAGCGCCTCGCCTGCCACCGCGGCTCGGTGCTCGGCGAGCTCCCGGGGGAGCCGCAGCCTTCGCAGAAAATGTTCGACAGCTTCGTGTGGAGCGCGCTCAAGCGCCTCGATCCCGCGCGGCCCGTCATCGTCGAGGCGGAGAGCAGGAAAATCGGCCAGCTTCAGGTGCCGGGGGCCCTGCTCGAGCGCATGCGCGAGGGAGAATGCCTGAGGATCGAAGTGCCGGTGGCCGAGCGCGTGCGCTTCCTGATCGGGGAGTACCGCCATTTTCTCGATGACCCCGCGGCCCTCAAGGAAAAACTGCGCTGCCTCACCGCCCTGTACGGCCGCACGGTGACGGACCGCTGGCTCTCGCAGACGGACGCAGGCGCCTGGAACGAGTTGGTCGCGGACCTCCTCGTCAATCATTACGATCCGGCGTACCTGCGGGCGAGCTCGAAGAACTATCTGCATTATGATAAGGCCCTTCGGCTGCGCCTCGATCGACTGGAACCCGCGGAGTTTGCGCGCGCCGCGTCGGAATTGATCAAAACTTCCGTTTAAGCCTCGTAGCCGGAAGCTCAGTGGAGAGGGCCATGTACTTCAAGCAGCTTTTCGATCCCGCCTCATCGACGTTCACCTACCTCATTGCCGACGACACGAGCCACGAAGCCGTGCTGATCGATCCGGTCATCGATCAGGTCGAACGCGACGTGCGCCTGCTGCGGGAGCACGGCCTCAAGCTGAAATTCACGCTGGAGACGCACGTGCACGCGGACCATGTCACGGCCGCACATGCGCTGAAGCAGGCGGCCGGCGCGCAGTCCGCCGTTTCGCGCGACTGCAACGCGCAAGGCTATGACCGGCTTCTCCAGGACGGCGACGTGATCCTGTTCGGACAGGAAGAGATCCTGGCGATCGCGACGCCGGGGCACACGCCGGGAAGCACTTCCTTTTTTTGGCGGGACCGCGTGTTCACCGGAGACACCCTGCTGATCGGCGGCTGCGGGCGCACCGATTTCCAGAACGGCAGCGCCGAGGCGCTCTGGACGAGCATCACCGGGAAACTGTTCGCGCTGGACGATCAAATCCTCGTCTACCCGGGTCACGACTACAAGGGACGCAGGGTGAGCAGCATCGGCGAGGAAAAGAAATTCAACGCGCGCGTCGCCGGTAAAAGCCGAGAGGAATTCCTCGCCGTCATGAAAAACCTCGATTTGCCGATGCCCGCCCGCATCCATGAAGCGGTGCCGGCCAACCTCGAGGGCGGCGGCGCCGCTGATTCGGGCGCATCGGAGCGGTGGGCGGCTCTGGACGCGAGCGTCGTCGTGCAAAGCGTATCGACGCGGCAGCTGGCCGAGATCGCAGGTTCTGCCGGAATGCATCTCTTGGATATACGCACGCCGGAGGAATTCGCCGCCCTGCGCATCGCCGGTTCCATCAACGTTCCGCTGGACCGGCTGGATCCCCGCGCTCTAATGGCAAGCATTGACGCCGACGACGCAGTGTATTGCATCTGCCAGACCGGGACTCGCAGCCAGTTTGCCGCCGCCGAGTTGCGCTCGGCGGGATTTCGCCATGTGGTGCACGTGGACGGGGGCACCAATGCCTGGGTGGCGGCGGGAATGCCGGTCAAGCGCGGCCTTCGCAGCGCGATTCCTCTGGACCGCCAGGTGCGTATCGCCGCGGGCGGCCTCGTGGTGACGGGAATTTTTGCGGGTGCGCTGCTTCATCCCGCCGGATACTGGATTGCCGCGCTGGTCGGCGCGGGCCTGGCGTATGCGGGCTTCACCGGCACCTGCGGCATGAGCGTGCTCCTTGCAAAAATGCCGTGGAACCGGGCGCGCCCTGGAATCCGAACTGAGCGGACCTAGAGCCCGCCCAGCGCTTTCAGGTGCATGACCACGCTTCGGCCCAGCGCCGACAGCGCGTAACCGCCTTCGAGCACCGAGACGATGCGTCCCTGCGCGTGCCGGTCCGCAACCTCCTTGATGCGCTGCGTGACCCAGGCGTAGTCCGCATCCGTGAAGCGCAAGCCGGCCATGTCGTCCTCGACGTGAGCGTCGAAACCCGCGGAGATGAAGATCATCTGCGGCTCGTGCCGTTCCAGCGCCGGCATCCAGACCTTGTCCACCGCCTCGCGCAAGGCCCTGCCGTCGGAGCCGGCCGGCAGGGGCACGTTGGCCATGTTGCGCGCGGGATCTTCGGTGCCGCTGTAGGGATAGAAAGGGTGCTGGAAGATGCTCGCCATCACCGCGCGCTCGTCGTCGCTGAAGATGTCCTCGGTGCCGTTGCCGTGGTGCACGTCGAAATCCACGACCGCCACGCGCTCGATGCCGTGGCGTTCGAGCGCGTGCATCGCGGCGACGGCGACGTTATTGAAGATGCAGAAGCCCATGGCGCGCTTGCGCGTGGCGTGATGGCCCGGAGGACGCACGGCGCAGAAGGCGCTGTCGGCGCGCCCGCCTGCCACGAGGTCGGTGGCAAGCACGGCCGCGCCCGCCGCATGGAGCGCGGCGTCCCAGGTGCGCGGGCACATGGCCGTGTCGGGATCGAGATGCACGATGCCTTTGCGCGGCGAGGCCGCGCGGATCGCCTCGATGTACTCGAGCGGATGCACGCGGGCGAGCTCGCTCGTTGTAGCCGCCGGCGCCTCGTGGCGCTGGAGCAGACCGGCGAGGCCCGATGAAATGAGCTGGTCTTCGATGGCGGTGAGCCGCGACGGGCTCTCCGGGTGGGCGGCGCCCATGTCGTGCTGCATGCAATCGGCATGGGTGATGAACGCGGTCGCCACGAACGATTCCTTCCTTCCTGCAGCCCATCATAGCGGCTTTCCAGTAAACTGACGACTTTACCGACACGGTCGCGCGGCGTGGCTTTCTCCCCGATTCAAGGCGTCATCCAGCAGGCAGGCAAGGTCATCCTCGGCAAGGAGCGCCCGATACGCCTCGCGCTCGCCTGCCTGCTCGCGCACGGGCACCTGCTGATCGAAGATCTGCCCGGAGTCGGCAAGACCACGCTCGCGCACGTGCTGGCGAAGCTCCTCGGCCTGAATTTTCACCGCATCCAGTTCACCAGCGACATGCTTCCCGCGGACATCATCGGCGTCGCTGTATACGAACGCGAGACCGCGACCTTCAAGTTCCATCCGGGGCCGATCTTCGCGCAGCTGATACTCGCCGACGAAGTGAACCGCGCCACCCCCAAGACGCAGTCGGCCCTGCTCGAGGCCATGGAAGAGCACCAGGTCACCGCCGAGGGCGAGACGCGCCGGCTGCCCGAGCCGTTTTTCGTCGTGGCGACGCAGAACCCCTCGCACCAGGTCGGCACGTTTCCGCTGCCGGAGTCGCAGCTCGACCGGTTTCTCATGCGCATCGAACTGGGATATCCCGACCGCGATTCGGAACGCCAGCTGCTGCAGGGCGCGGAACGCCGCGACATGATCGCGGGGCTCGATGCCTGCCTCGCGCCCGGAGAGCTGATGGATCTGCAGGCCCTGGTCAAGACCGTGCACGTCGCCCCGCCGCTGCTCGATTACATCCAGGCGCTCGTCGAGCACACTCGGCGTTCGCCGGAATACGCGACCGGGCTTTCGCCGCGCGCGGCGCTGGCGCTGGTGCACGGGTCACGCGCCTGGGCCATGCTCGACGAGCGCGACAAGGTCGTACCGGAGGACGTGCAGGCCGTGCTCCCCGGCATCGCCGGCCACCGCCTGCGTCCGGTACACGACGGGGCGCGCATGACCAGCATCGACAAGGCGAACGACATCATATCCGCGGTGCCGATCCCTTAGCGCCAGTGCCGATGCTCGAGCGCATCCTGCAGTACTCCCAGGCGTACAACTTCTACAAGTGGGTATTCAAGCACCACGCGCCGGAACCGGGCGTGGTGTTCCTCAGCCAGCGCCGCGTCTACGTCCTGCCCACGCGCCATGGCATGGTCTTCGGCATCGCAGTCGTCCTGATGCTGATCGGCTCGATCAACTACAGTCTGAGCCTGGGCTACGTCCTCACGTTTCTGCTCGCGGGCCTGGGGACAGTTTCCATCCTCCACACATTCCGCAATCTCGCGCATCTTTACGTCAGCACCGGCCGCGTGATGCCAGTGTTCGCCGGCGACACCGCGCAGTTCCAGATTTTCCTCGAGAACAGGAGCGACTTCGACCGGTATTCCGTGGACCTGACCTGCCGCGGCGCCACCGTGAGATGCGATGTTCCGGTCCTTCGCGCCGTCTCCGTGATGGTACCGCTCAAATCCGGAAAACGCGGATGGCTGCAACTGGAACGCGTGACCATGGACACACGCTATCCTCTGGGCCTCATACGCGCGTGGAGCTACGTTCAGCCGGACATGCGCGCGCTCGTCTATCCACGGCCCGATACGGCTTTTCTGCCCATGCCGCGTTCCGCTCTGGAAACCGGCAACGCGATTTCGGCCGGCGCCGGCACCGACGACTTCGCCGGCCTGAGACCGTATCAGGCGAGCGATTCGCCCCGCCACATCGCCTGGAAAGCCACGGCCCGTAGCGATTCGCTGCTCACCAAGCTGTTCGCGGGGCAGGCTGCGTCGGAGCTCTGGTTCGACTGGAATGATCTGCCTTCCGGCATGCACACGGAGGCGCGGCTCTCGCGACTTTCCCGCTGGGTGCTGCTTGCCGAGGAACACGGGTTGCGTTACGGGCTGAAACTGCCGGGCGTTTCCGTTCCTGCCGGCGACGGCCCGGAGCAGAGGGATCGATGCCTGAAGGAGCTGGCCCTCCATGACGCCTAGCGCGCTGCCGCTGCCGCACCTGCTGTGGCTGATGACCGGATTGGCACTTGCGGTCGCGCCGCACACGCTGTGGTTGCCGTGGTGGGTCAGCGCCACCGTGGCGATGCTGTTCCTGTGGCGCGTCTGGCTGGGGCGCAGCCGGGCCGCGCTGCCGCCCCGCTGGCTGGTTCTGGCGCTCACCATCGCGAACGTGGCTGGCGTCTATTTCTGGTATCGCACCATCTTCGGCCGGGATGCAGGGGTGACTCTGCTCGTGGTGCTGCTTTCCCTGAAGCTGATGGAAACGCGCTCCAGCCGCGATCTCTACGTAATGGTGTTCCTCGCCTATTTTCTTGCGCTGGCCCATTTTTTCTATTCGCAGACGATTCAG
>JBGPLD010000040.1:0-7333 GCA_041486325.1 Gammaproteobacteria bacterium | reverse complement strand
CGGGTCTGGAAAGACCAGGTCTCCACACCCCTCCGGCGCCTCGACGTAGTAGGAAGCGGAAAGAAGGCTGGAGTCATGCGAGTGCTGCGCTTCCTGCGCCCCGGGGCGGAATACGTTGATCCAGGCGCGCTCAACCTCCAGGGGGATCGCGGCCAACCCCAGTCCTTCGATGAACGATTTCCCGGTGCCCAACAGGATTTCCTTGAGTTCGTCCAGTCTGGCGTCTTCCAGCACGGATTGTTTCTGGACGTAATAGGACGTTTCCACGGATTCAACGGAGGCCGGGGCAACGTCGCGCTTGGCGCCCTCGGTTTCCAGATAAGTCATGACTTTGGAATGAGTCAAATCGCGCACGGCCGCCTCGACATCGTGAATCAGGAAAGGCACGGGAAACCAGAGTTCTACGGGCATGTCCGAATTGTTCCGGATTCAAAGTTCAATCATACTGCCTTGCCGAATTTCAGGCAGTCAGACAGCGGCGAGAAGGGTTTCTGGAGCGGGTGATGGGAATCGAACCCACGTCTAAAGCTTGGGAAGCTTTCGTTCTACCATTGAACTACACCCGCGTGGTAAGATAATTTTACCCTTTCACTTCGGGGTTTCAAAGGTGATCCAGCTCTCGATCAACGGCCAGATCCAGCGCGTCGAGCCCGGCGAGAGCGTCGTGCGGCTGCTCGAGTCGCTCGAGCTCGCGGGGAAACGCGTGGCGGTGGAAAAGAACGGCGAAATCGTGCCGCGCAGCCGCTTCGCGGACACGAGGCTTGCCGACGGCGACCAGTTGGAAATCGTCGTCGCAGTCGGGGGCGGCTAAGGAAGGGATGGGCCCCTTCCGAATCGTCAGGAGTGAAGGGTTGGACGCCTTCCGCATCGTTAGGGGGGAAGGGGCGGATCCCTTTCGGATCGTCATGCCAAGACCATGAACGCACCGACGCGCCTTCCGGAGCAGACCGCCGATCCGCTGCTCATCGCCGGCCGCGCTTTCCGCTCGCGCCTGCTGATCGGCACCGGCAAGTACAGGGATTTCGACGAGACGCGGCGCGCGGTGGAAGCCAGCGGCGCGGAAATCGTCACCGTCGCCATCCGCCGCACCAACATCGGCCAGAACGCGAGCGAGCCTTCGCTGCTCGACGCGCTGCCGATGTCCAAATTTACTTATCTGCCCAACACCGCCGGTTGCTATAGCGCCGAAGACGCAGTGCGCACCCTGCGCCTCGCGCGCGAATTGCTCGATGGGCACGAACTCGTAAAGCTCGAAGTGCTGGGCGATCCGGACACCCTCTATCCGAATGTCGTCGAGACGCTGAAGGCGGCCGAGATGCTGGTGCGCGACGGCTTCAAGGTGATGGTCTATACCAGCGACGATCCGATCATCGCCAAGCAGCTCGAAGACCTCGGCTGCGTCGCGGTGATGCCGCTCGCCTCGCTCATCGGTTCCGGGATGGGCATCCTCAATCGCTGGAACCTGCAACTCATCATCGACAAGGCCAGGGTGCCGGTCGTTGTGGATGCCGGCGTGGGCACGGCTTCCGATGCCGCCATTGCCATGGAGCTCGGCTGCGATGCCGTGCTCATGAACACCGCCGTCGCCAAGGCGCGGAACCCGGTGCTGATGGCGCAGGCGATGAGAAAAGCCGTCGAAGCCGGGCGCGAGGCCTTTCTTGCCGGCCGAATGCCGAAGAAGCTCTACTCGGCTTCGCCCAGCTCGCCCGCCAACGGACTTCTCCCGCCGAAGGCGGCATAAAACATTAACCGCAGAGGACGAAGAGGACGCAGAGACAGACCAAATCCTGAATTCCTCGGCGACCTCTGCGTCCTCTGCGGTGAACAAGCCCGGTGAACAAGCCGACTCCAAACCGGAACATCCGAAGTTTCGTCTTGCGTCAGGGGCGCGTCTCGAACGCGCAACGCCGCGCCCACGACGAGCTCCTGCCCGTATACGGGATACCCTTTTCGCAATCTCTCCTCGACCTCGATCGCCGGTTCGGTCGATCGGCGCCCCGTATACTCGAGATCGGATTCGGCATGGGCGAGACCACCGCGGCCATCGCGCGGCAGCACCCCGAGAATGACTATCTCGGCATCGAAGTGCACACGCCCGGCGTCGGCAGCCTCCTGAAATCCATCGTCGCGCAGGAACTGAAAAACGTCCGCGTCATCCAGCACGACGCGGTCGAAGTGCTCCAGGACATGATCGCGCCCGCCGCGCTAGCGGGCGTGCACATTTTCTTTCCAGATCCCTGGCCGAAGAAGCGCCACCACAAGCGCCGCCTGATCCAGCCGCCGCTCGTCGCACTGCTCGTCTCGCGCATGCAAGCGGGCGCCACCCTGCACGTCGCCACAGACTGGGAAGACTATGCGCAGCAAATTCTCCAGGTGCTGTCCGCCGAGCCGGCGCTCAGGAACACAGCCGAAAAATTCTCCGCTCGGCCCGACAGCCGCCCCCTCACGAAATTCGAGAGCCGCGGCCTCCGGCTCGGGCACCGGGTGTGGGACCTGGTGTTCAGGAAGACTTGACGGGCAGGAAGAGCTGCAGCAGGTCGTTCAGGAACCGCTGCCCCCGCTCGGTCGGCCGTATGCGCTCGTGGTCGCGAACGATCAGCCCGCGCGCTTCGGCCAGCGCGAGCGGTTTTTCTGCCACGGCGATCTGCAGTCCCGTGCGTTCGACAAACGCACTCACCGGAAACCCCTCGGCAAGGCGCAGTGCATTCATCATGAATTCGAACACCAGATCCGCGCGGCCGACCTCGCGGATTTCCTGCACCGGGCGTCCTTCGGCCGCACGCTCAAGATATTCCCTCGGCTGCTTGTAGCGCGCGCTGCGCACGATGCGATCGGCAAAGCTCAGCTTGCCATGGGCGCCGGCGCCTATGCCCAGGTAGTCGCCGAAGCGCCAGTAATTGAGATTGTGGCGGCACTCGCGGCCTGGTTTTGCCCAAGCCGATGTCTCGTAGTGCACGTAGCCGCCTCGCGACAGCACGGCCGCGATGCGATCCTGCATCTCCGCCGCCGCATCCTCGTCGGGCAACACCGGCGGATAGCGGTGAAAAACCGTGTTCGGCTCGAGCGTGAGATGGTAGAACGACAAGTGCGCCGGGGCGGCACCGAGCGCCGCCTCGACGTCGGCGAGCGCTTCATCGACAGTCTGCTGCGGCAGCGCGTACATGAGATCGAGATTGATGTTGTCGAATGAGTTGCGGGCGATCTCGATGGCGCGCCTCGCTTCGCCATCGTCATGAATGCGGCCGAGCGCCTTCAGGTGCTTCGGGTTGAAGCTCTGGATGCCGATCGAAAGGCGATTGACCCCGGCCGCGCGGTAGCCGCGGAATTTTTCGGCCTCGAAGGTTCCGGGATTTGCTTCCAGCGTGATTTCGCAGTCCGTCGCAATCGGCAGCCGCGCGCGAAACGCCGAGATCAGCGTCTCGATCGCCTCGGCCGAGAACAGGCTCGGCGTACCCCCGCCGAAAAAAACGCTGTGCACGCGCCGTCCCCAAACATCCGGCAGCGCGATCTCAAGGTCGCTCACCAGCGCCTCGACGTAGGCTTTTTCCGGAATCTCGCGTTTCAATTCGTGGGAATTGAAATCGCAGTACGGGCATTTCCTCACGCACCAGGGCATGTGCACGTACAGCCCGAGCGGGGGCAGTCGCGCGAGGCGAATACCCGCGGGCGAGGGCGCGACGGTGACGGTCACGGCCTAGAGGGCTTCTTTCAGCTTGGCCAGCAGCAGCCGCAGTGCTTTGCCGCTGTGACTGACGAGATTTTTCTGATCAGGATCGAGCTCGGCGGCGGTTTTGCCGAGGTCCGGCAAAAAGAAATACGGGTCGTAGCCAAAGCCGTTTTCGCCGCGCGCAGAGGCGATGACTTCGCCCGCCCAGCTGCCCTCGGCGATCACCGGCTCGGGATCATCCGCGTGGCGCATGAGCGCGATCACGCAGATGTAATGCGCGCGCCTGTCCTCTTTGTCGGCAAGAAGCCGCACCAGCTTTTCGTTGTTGCGCGCATCCCGGACTTCACGCCCGGGCATTGAGCCCGGCGGGGGCTCGCCGGCAAACCGCGCCGAATGCACGCCCGGCTCACCGCCGAGCGCGAGCGCGCATAAACCGGAATCGTCGGCGAGCGCCGGAAGCCGCGTCTGGCGGCTCGCGTGGCGCGCCTTGGCCAGCGCGTTCTCGACGAAGCTGCCATGCGGCTCATCGGCGTCGTCCACGCCGAGCCTGGCTTGCGGAATGATCTCGATGCCGAGCGGGGCGAGCAGCGCTTCGAGTTCGCGCAGTTTTCCGGGGTTGGAGGAGGCAAGCACGAGTTTTTTCACCCGCATATGTTATGGCCCCCGCCGCCTTAGCCAGCCAAGGAACTCAAGGCGGAGACGCCCCTAGCGCGGCTTTCTGCTTGAGGACGAGTTCCTCTATGCCCCGCTTCGCCAGTGCTACCAGGGCGTCCATCTGGGCTGCAGTAAAGGGTTCGCCTTCGGCGGTGCCCTGGATCTCGACGAAACCGCCCGAGCCGGTCATCACTACGTTCATGTCGGTGTCGCAGCCCGAGTCTTCGGCGTAATCGATATCGAGCAGCGCCGTGCCCTCGTAGAGACCGACCGACACTGCCGCAACAAAATCCCGGATCGGCGAGGCGGAGATCAATTCACGCCGCACCAGGGTCCCGACCGCGTCGTGCAGCGCGACGAATGCCCCCGTGATGCCCGCGGTGCGGGTGCCGCCGTCGGCCTGGATGACGTCGCAGTCGATCTGCACCGTGCGCTCGCCCAGCTTTTCCAGGTCGGTCACCGCGCGCAAGCTCCGGCCGATGAGGCGCTGAATTTCCTGAGTGCGCCCGGACTGTTTCCCGCGCGCCGCCTCGCGCCCGGTGCGGGTGTGCGTGGAGCGCGGCAGCATGCCGTATTCGGCCGTGACCCAGCCCTGGCCCCGGCCCTTGAGAAATCCCGGCACCCCCTCCTCGACGCTCGCGGTGCAGATCACGCGCGTATCGCCGAAGGCGATCAGGACCGAGCCTTCCGCATGGCGCGTGAACTGGCGCTCGATGCTCACAGGCCGCAATTCGTCGGGCCGACGCCGGCTCGGGCGGATCATGGCGGTTTTTCCGTTGAATGCTTGCCGATCGCGTCGCGGATTTCTTCGATGGCGCGCTCGATCTCCTCGTCGGAGAGGCCGGTCTGGTCGTACAGGGTCTCGCCGAAATCCTCGAGCTGTGTCGAAAACCCGTCCATTTCAAGCGTCTGCGTCGATATCTCGCCCGCCTCCGCGCCGGTCGCGCTCGCCGTCCAGGTCATCGCAATCACCGACAGGTTATCGGCTTCCCTGCCGGCGCGCATTTCGGCAGCGTCGAGCAACTGGGGCATCGCCTTCATGATGTCGTCTTTCAGCAACGCCGCGGTGATGATCTTGCTTGAGAGCGGCCCCCACAGCCCGTCGGTGCACAGGAGCAGGGTGTCTCCCTTGCGCAGCGCGGTTTTCTTGGATAGCTCCACCTGCGGCGGCGAGGCGCCGCCCACGCAGTTGAAGATCCTGTTGCGCTCCGGATGCGCGGCAACCGCTTCCTCGCGCATGCGCCCCTGGGTCACCAGCATCTGCACCCGCGAGTGATCCCTGGTCTGCGCGTCGATGCGCCCGTCGCGCACGTGGTACAGCCTCGAATCCCCCACGTGCGCCCAGTACGCCACCGCGTCCTTTACCACGCAAGCGACGCAGGTGGTGCGCGGTGTCTCCCTCAAGGCACGCGCACGCGCGTAATCGACCAGCGCATGGTGCGCGTTGGTGATGCTCTTGTGCAGGAAAAGAAAGGGGTCGCCGAGCGTGGGCGTCGCTTCCCGCTCGAATGCCTCCGCGAGAAACCGCACGGCGATGTGCGCGGCCACCTCGCCGTGAAGGTGCCCGCCCATGCCGTCGGCCACCACCATGAGCAGCGCGTCGCGGCTGAAGGAATAGCCGAGGCGGTCCTGATTCGACTTGCGCGCCCCCTTGCGGCTTTCCTGGAAGATCGTGAATTTCATCGTCCTCCCAGCTTAGAGAGCTTGCCGAGCACGGTATTGAGCAGAGTGGATTTGCGGTGCACTTCGGGATCTTTCTCGCGCATCAACACCTTCTGCAGCAACATCACGCTCTGCGGACGCTTCAAATGATCGAGATTCAGGCACCAATCGATCGTGTCCAGCAGCTGGCGCGAATATTTCCGGTGCCAGATTTTTGCTGCCGGCACGTAGCGGTCCTTCTCCATGCGCTGGTCCGCCGCCTGCGGAGCCGCGCCCGCGAGGCACGCGAACATGGTCGCGCCGACCGCATAACTGTCGCTCCAGGGCCCGAGCAGCTCGCGATTCTTGTACTGCTCCGGCGGCGCGAATCCGGGCGTGTACATCGGATTCAGTTTCAGGCCCTCTTCGCTCAGGGTTTGGCGGGCCGCGCCGAAGTCGATCAAGACGGGCGAGCCGTCGTTACGTATGTAGATGTTGGCGGGCTTGATGTCAAGATGAAGGAGCTTGTTCGAATGCACCTCGCGCAGTCCGTTCATGAGCTGCGTGAACACGTGGCGGATGAAGTTCTCCTTGATCGCGCCGCGGCGTGCATGAATATGCTCCTGCAGCGTCCTGCCGCGCTCGTAGCGCATCACCATGTACACCGTCTCGTTGGCGCGAAAGAAATTCAGCACTCGAACCACATTCGGATGCGCCAGGCGCGAAAGCGAACGGCCTTCCTCGAAAAAGCACTTCATGCCGTAGCGGAAAGTGGCGAGGTTTTCCTCCGCGATCGAGGGCAGAGCGTCGCCCGCTTTCCTCAGCGCCAGCTGGCTGGGAAGGTATTCCTTGATTGCCACCGGCTGGTCGTTCTCGTCGAAGGCGAGATAGACGATCGAAAAACCGCCGGACGAGAGAACGCTCGCGATGCGGTAGCTATCCAGGACATATCCGTCCGGCAACGGCTGATTGGCCTGATGGGCCATGAAGGGGTAGCGGCGCGGTGTTTGTAACCGTTATGATAGGGGCGTCTTGTACGCTTTTGCCGGCATTATAAGGGGTGCCGGCGTTTATAAAATCACACTCCATGATCCATAGCATGACCGGCTACGCCGCTGCCACACGGGAATTGCCCACGGCCTCGCTCGCGGGGGAGCTGAAAAGCGTCAATGGCCGCTTCCTCGACATCCAGTTCCGGCTCCCCGATGAACTGCGCGCTCTCGAACCGCAGCTTCGCGAGCTGATCCAGGGGCGGGCGGGCCGCGGCAAGATGGAATGCCGCGTTTCCGTCACGCCTCCGGCCGGCTCGGCGCCGAAGCTCGCGTTGAACGACGCGCTGCTGGGCGCGCTGGCGGACGCTTCGCGCAAAGT
>JBGPLD010000039.1:0-7691 GCA_041486325.1 Gammaproteobacteria bacterium | reverse complement strand
GGCATCAAGGTCGACGAGCAGGTGGTTGATCTCATGACCGGCGAGCACTACAAGGAGCCGTTCGTCGCGGTCAACCCCAACCGCATGGTGCCGGTGCTGGAAGACGGCGATTTCCGGCTGACCGAGAGCTCGGCGATCCTCAAGTACCTCGCCGAAAAGACCAATTCGCCCGCGTACCCGAAGGACCTGCGCCAGCGCGCGCGCGTCAACGAGCGCATGGACTGGATCAACACCCAGATGTGCCGCGATTTTGCGTACGGCTTCGTCTACCCGCAGATTTTTCCGGCGCACAAGCGGCCGGGCGACGAAGCGCAGGGCGTGACGCTCGCCTGGGGCAAGGAGCGGGCGAAGGGCTGGATGACGGTGCTCGACAAGAACCTCATCGGGCCGAAGAACGACTACCTCTGCGGCAACCAGATTACCATCGCCGATTATTTCGGCGCCTCGTTCGTCGCGCTGGGCGAGCTGCTGCGCAGCGACTTCTCGCCCTACCCGAACGTGAAGCGCTGGCTGGCAAACATGAAGCGCCTGAAGAGCTGGGGCAAGGTGAACGAGGCGATCGACGGCTACGGAGCGTCGTTCAAGGACAAGAAGGTCGAGGCGCTTTGATCCGGAATCCCGAACAGGAGGCTGCCGATATGATCAAAGGGCTGCATCACAATGCCTACCGGTGCCGCGACTCCGAAGAGACGCGCAAATTCTACGAGGATTTTCTCGGGCTGCGGCTCGCCGGCACGCTAGAGATCAAGGAGACGATGAGCGGGCGGCCGACGAATACGCTGCACACTTTCTACGAACTCGGCGACGGGTCGTATCTCGCGTTCTTCGAGGCTCCGGACCGGCCGTTCGAGTTCAAGACGCAGCACGACTACGACCTGCACATCGCGGTCGAAGTCGAGGAGTCGGTTTTGGAGCCAATGATGGCGCGCGGGCGGAAGCTGGGAATCGAGACGCGCGGCATCTCCGACCACAAATTCATTCATTCGATCTACTTCCGGGACCCGAACGGCTACGTCATCGAACTGACCGCGCGCATGCCCAATCATAAAGAAGCGATGGACCCCGCCAAGAATGGCGCGCGCGCCAAGCTGGACCGGTGGCAGGCCGCGAAGCGCGAGGTCGTGGAGCGCGCCTGAGGAGATCCTTCGTCGAGCGCGCCTGAGGAGATCCTTCGTTGCAATGCGGATCGCGCCGAGGAGATCCTTCGTCGAGCGCGCCTGAGAAGATCCTTCGTCGCAATGCGGATCGCGCCGAGGAGATCCCTCGTCGCGTTGCTCCTCGGGATGACCCGCCCTTCGGCGGGTCACTTTGGGGCCATGCGGATCGCGCCGTCCAGGCGGATCGTTTCTCCGTTCAGCATCTCGTTCTCGATGATGTGCTTTGCCAGCGCCGCGTACTCCACCGGCTTGCCCAGGCGCGGGGGAAACGGCACCTGCTTGCCGAGCGCGTCCTGCACGTCCTTCGGCATGCCGAGCAGCATCGGCGTCTCGAAGATGCCCGGCGCGATGGTGCACACGCGGATGCCGTCGCGCGAGAGGTCGCGCGCGACCGGCAGCGTCATGCCGACCACCCCGCCCTTCGAAGCCGAATAGGCCGCCTGCCCGATCTGGCCGTCGTAGGCCGCGACCGAGGCGGTGTTGACGATCACGCCGCGCTCACCGGCGGCGTTCGGCTGCCCCTTCGCCATCGCGACCGAGGCGAGCCGTATCATGTTGAAAGTGCCGATGAGGTTGATGGTAATCACGCGCGTGAACGACGCCAGCGCGTGCGCCCCATCTTTCTTGACCGTGCGCTCGGCGATGGCGATGCCGGCGCAGTTCACCAGTCCTTGCAGCGCGCCGAAATTCTTCAGCGCCGCGTCCACCACGGCCTGGCCGTCTGATTCGCTCGTGACGTCACACTTCACGTAGCGCGCCTTCGCGCCGAGCTGCTTCGCCAGCGCTTCGCCTTTGTCCGCCTGCAGGTCCGCGATAATGATGTTTGCCCCGCCTTCGACGAGCATCCGGGCCGTCCCCTCGCCGAGGCCCGAGGCTCCGCCGGTAACGATGAACGTGCTGCCCTTGAGTTGCATGAAATTCTCCCCTGCGATTTTCCGGGCGCCCGCTCAGCCTTTTTTCGCGTCCTTTTTCTTTTCCGGCAGCAACTGTGCTCGGTCGCGCAGCAGCGGTTCGATTCCAGCCTTCGCCACCCGATAGGTCCAGCGTTCGAGCTTCTTCTCGCGTTCGAGCTTCTCGACGAGCTTCTTGCGGCGCTCCTCGAACTCCTTGTCGTTCTTCGCCTTGTCTTCCGCTTTTTCATTTTTCGCCGGCACGCGTCTCTTCTGCGGCTCGCCGGCCGCCGCCACGCCGACGTAATAATTGCCGCCCGCCTCGTTACCGATGCGCAGCGTATAGGCGGGACCGTCGAAGGTCTGGACCCTGATGACGACGGCGCGGTCCAGCCCCGTGCCGGCATTCGCCGGATCGGCGACGACATCGACAAGGTTCATCCAGGAAACCGAGCTCGCGAGGTCGGTTGCCTTTTGCAGGTCCGGCTTCTCCTTCGAGCCGGCGAACTTCCAGTCGGCCGATTCGCTGTCGCGCGTCACCGTCCAGCGCGGCTTGCCGTCGCGGCCCGTAGCCGTGAGCGATTTCACCTGGTCGATCCGGATCAGGTCTTTCACGAGCCACGCGTCGGCCCTCGGCTCGACCTGCGTGAAGGGCTCGGACACGGCCAGCATCCGGCCGGCGTCTTTGCCGGCGACGAGATAGCGGCCCGCCGCTGCGTCTTCGCCGCGCGCCGGGGATGCGACTTCGGTGTTCCTCAGCACCTTCTTGCCGAGCAAGAGGCGATCGAGCGAAGCGCCCTTCGCATCCTTCAGTTCGAGCAGCGTGCCCGAGTCCTGCGTCGCCTGGTCCTTCGGCTCGACGAGCTGAAGGCGCGCGCGCTGGTTTTCGGGCAGGATTTCGTCTTGCACGATCTTCAGTTCCGCGAGCTTGATGAGCAGCTCGCCGATGCGGTCCGTGTCCGCGGGGAAATCGGCGCGCTCGCGCACGCTCCAGCCGCCCGTGCCCTTGACGAGATGCAACTCGCCCGAGGCATTCCTGATCGCGATTTCGGCGACTTCGCTGATCTTCAGGCCGGGGATGACTTTCTGGCCTGCGCGCGTCTCGGTCGTCTTCCACCCGGACCGGTCGGACAGGAGCACGGCGGCGGCGGCCACCACGAGCACGGCGAGCACGGCGATGATGACGAGAAACTGCTTGCGGTTCATATCACCGGCGTTCTTCTGCGGCGCAGGATCGCGAGCGCGATGCCGGCCAGCGCGACGAGCACCGGCATAAGCGCGATGTTCAGCACCTTCGTCCAGAATTGCAGCGCCTCGCTGTCGGCGCGCAGCTCTCGGCGGACTTCCTTGAGCTCCCGGCGCGTCTCGGCCGCCGTCCTGCGGAAATTTTCCATCTCGGCCTGCTGCTCGGCTGAAAGGATCGTGCCCGCGCCCGGCGCCTTGCCCTTCTGCAGCGCGCCGAGCTTCTCCTGTGTTTGCAAAAGGCTGCCCTCGAGCGCCTTGATCTTGCCAAGGTAGGCCTGCTGCGCCTTCGCCTCCATGTCGCGGATCACGGTAAACGGCCGCGCCGCGGACGCGCGCCCGCGCAGCTGAATCAATGCCGGGTCGCCGGCAAACTGGTCCACCAGCGCCTGCGCGAAAGCGATGTTGCCGTTGCGCAGCACGACGATCCTCTGGCCGAAAATCTCCTGGACCTGCACCGCCGCGCCGTCATTGATGAAATCGCTGTCGCCCACCAGCACCACCGCATTCTCCGCCGCCGACTCCTTGAGCGCGGTGTCCTCGGGCTTCGCTTCCGCGGCCTTCGAGGCCTCCGGCTTCCTGGCGCCCGCCTTGTCGCCTCTCTCCTCCGGTTTCGGCCTGCCGTCGGGGAACGCCGTCTTGAACTTGCCCGTCAGCCGGATCGCGAGCGGATATTCCGTGTTGGAAGGCTTGAACTCCTTCATCGCCGCCTCGCCCTGCGTCATCGCGGAGAATGAATCGACGATCTGCGAGAACGGCGAGGTTCTGATCAGCACGGTCTCGCTCAGACCCGCTACCGGCTTGCCGGTGAACACTCCGGCGAACGGCATGAGCAGCGAGCCGAGCCGCGCGGTGCTGATGTCGTTGGGATCGAAGGCGTTGTCGTTGAGCGAAAGAAGCGTCGGCAGCGTGCGCGCCCCGCCGCCGGTGAGGTAGCGCATGTCCATCACCACCTTGCCGGAGTCGAAGCCCAGGCCCCAGGCCTTGAGCAATTTGTCGAGAGATGACGGGGTGCCGCCTCCTCCTCCCATCGCCTGCATGCCGGGCACCTGGTCGAAGTAGGCATTCGGATCGAGGAAAGCAATGAGCTTTCCTCCGCGCATCACGAATTGGTCGAGCGCGAACTGCGCGCCATCACCGATGCCGCGCGGATGGATGACAATCAGGACCTTGATGTCGTCGTCGATCTTTCCGGCGTTGAGGCCGACGCGCTTCACGGTGTAATCGCGCCTGAGCTCGCTCACGAACACCTGCGGCTCCAACGCCTGACCTCCGGTCATCGGGCTGGCCGGTGAGCCGAAAACAGGCAGCGCGCTCATCACCCCGATCACGGCCTTCGTTTCGGTCGTGGCGCGCGCGATCGCGCGCGTGAGGTCGTATTCGAGCAGCGGCTCGCGGTCGAGCGCGAGCGCCGGAAGCGAGAGCTTGCGGTCGGCGTAGCTCACCGACACCCCGAGGTAGAACTTCTCGCCGGTAGCGGAAATCACCTGCGCTTCTATGCCTTCGAGCGCCGCCGAATCCTCTGCATCGGAATCCGGCTGCGGGTCGAATTTCTCGATGACCAGATTGCCGCCCGCGGCCTGCCTGAATTCTGCGAGCAGGTCCTCGACCCGTCGGCCGTAGGCCTTGATCGGCAGCGGCACGTTGTTGTCGCCTTGCGTGAAGTAGAACCGGATTTTCACCGGTGCCTGAAGCTTACCCAACACGGCGCGCGTGCCCTCGGAGAGCGTGTAGAGCTTGCCTGCGGTGAAGTCAATGCGCTGCCTGATCGCGCCCAGCACCAGGTTGAGCAGCACCAGGATGATGAAGGCGGCGACAAGGCCGCCGGCCGAGTAAAGCAGGTTTTCGTGTTTTTTCAGCATGGCCCGCCCCTAGCCCGCCCTGTGATTGCGGATGACGACGCCGGTGGCGAACAGCGAGAACGCCATCACCGAGAGGAAATAGAGAAGGTCGCGCGAATCGAGCACGCCTTTCTGCAGGCCGTCGTAATGAGTGAGCACCGAGAACCGCGTGACGGTCTCGACCAGCCAGGGGCTGGCCCAGCGCGCGAGCAGGTCGGTGATCGGCGAAAAGCCGACGAGAATCAGCAGCAGGCACAGCACCACCGCGAGGATGAAGGCGATCACCTGGTTGCGCGTGAGCGCCGAGGTCATGCAGCTCACCGCGAGATAGGCGCCGGCGAGCAGCGCGGCGCCGATGTAGCCGCTGGCGATGACGCCGTTGTCCGGGTCGCCCAACCAGTTCGCAGTGATGACGATGGGGAATGTCAGCAGCAGGGCGATGACGAGAAACGCCCAGGACGCGAGGAATTTTCCGAGGATCGCCTGAGAGGTGGTGATCGGCATGGTAAGAAGGAGCTCGATCGTTCCCATCCGGCGCTCTTCCGACCACAGCCGCATGCCCGCCGCAGGCACGAGGAAAAGGAACAGCCAGGGCAACCAGTTGAAGAACGCCGCGAGCGAGGCTTCGCCGCGCTCGAAGAAGCCGCCGAAAGTGAAGGTGAAGAAACCGGAAAGCAGAAGGAAGATCACGAGGAACACATACGCGACCGGCGACTCAAAGTACGCCGCGAGCTCCCGCCTGGCGATGATGCGGATGACGGCCCAGCCGATCATGACGCCGCCTCCCATACCGTATTGCTCATGCCACCGCATCCATCGAGGGCGCCGCCGTGTCGGGCAGGGTGAGCGCGCGGAACAGGTCCTCGAGCCGGCCGCTCGCCGAGCGTGCCTTCAGCTCCTGCGGCGTGCCGTTGGCGACGATGCGGCCGCGGTCGATGATGATGGCGCGCGTGCAGGCGGCCTCGACTTCCTCGAGGATGTGGGTCGAGAAGATGATCGCCTTGTCCGCGCCCATGAGCCGGATGAGCGCGCGCACCTCGTGCTTCTGGTTGGGGTCGAGGCCGTCGGTCGGCTCGTCGAGCACCAGCACTTCTGGATCGTGGATGAGAGCCTGCGCGAGGCAGGTGCGGTGGCGAAAGCCTTTCGAGAGCGTGTCTATGGTCTGGCCAAGCACGGAATCCAGATGGCAGAGCTCGACGACACGCCGCACGGACTTGAGTTTGCCTTCGCCGCGCAGGCCGCGCATTTCGGCGGCGAAATTGAGAAAGGACAGCACCGACATGTCCGAATACAAGGGCGCCGCCTCGGGCAAGTAGCCAATCTTGCGTTTCGCCTCGATCGGGTTCTCGAGCACGTCGAAGCCGCATACGGAAACCTTGCCCGCGCTCGGCGGGATGAAACCGGTGAGCATGCGCATGGTGGTGGATTTGCCCGCGCCGTTGGGGCCGAGGAATCCGAGTACTTCGCCTTTGGCGACTTCGAAAGAGATGTTGTCCACGGCGCGCTTGGCGCCGAAGGACTTGCTCAGATACTCAACCTTGATCATCAAGCGCCTCCAGCCGCAACTTTCCACAGACAGGCGCGGGGCCGCCAAAGTTCCGACCCCGCTCATGGCCCGCCCGGTACAGGGACGGCATTGTACCTTCCCTGAGCGCAAGTCATAAGCAAATTACGAAAGATCATGACCGCGAAATGGTCCCGCGTCTTCAAGGCGGCTGGCGGAAGCTTTATAATTCCTTCTTTTGAGCCGTCGGGCCATGCTGGCGCGGCAAAGCCGAGGATCGCGAGATGACGCACGTTGTCACCGAGAGCTGCATAAAGTGCAAGTACACCGACTGCGTCGATGTCTGCCCCGTGGACTGCTTCCACGAGGGCCCGAACATGCTGGTGATCGACCCGGACGAGTGCATCGACTGCGCCGTGTGCATTCCCGAATGTCCGGTGAACGCGATCTATCCCGAAGAGGATGTGCCGGAGGACCAGAAGAAATTCACCGTACTCAATGCGGAGCTCACCAGGATCTGGCCGGTGATCCTCGACGTCAAGCCCGGGCCTCCAGACGCCGACCAGTGGAAGGATGTCAAGGATAAGCTCAAGCACCTGGAGCGATGATGCCACGCGCGCGCCCGGGATGTTGAACCTTGCCTTCGGCCTCTCCTTTGCCGAACTCTACCAGCGCGAAGGCCTCGCCAGGCTCGACGCCGAGTTCTTCGATTTCCTCGGCCACGCGGACGCCGCGCTGAAGACGCGACTCGCGACCGCCCGCACCCATCCTGCGAGTCTTGACAAGAAAGCCGAATCGACGCTGATCCTCGAGGTCGCGCCGCATCTCGACGATTTTCTGGCGGAGCTCTTCCGCATCCAGGCCGAGTTCCGTGCCCTCGCCGCGCGCCATCATGAGCTCGCGCCGCTGTACACCATCAAGCGCCATTTCGTGCAGCGCCGCGCGGCAAACAAGGTGAAGCCCGAGGACGCCGCGAAGCTCGATGGACTAGCGCTCGAAACCGGACTGAAGAAACTCTTCGGCGGACGCGTCGACGAACTGACTTTTGCGCACCAGG
>JBGPLD010000038.1:0-8003 GCA_041486325.1 Gammaproteobacteria bacterium | reverse complement strand
CGAGCGAGGAGTGGCCGGTGCCGAAATCGTCCACCATGATGTCCAGGCCCAACTCCCGCAGCGCCTTCAGCCTGGGGATGATCTCCTCGATGCTCCTCATGATGAGGCTTTCGGTGATCTCCAGGTCCAGCCCGCCTCCGGGCGCGTCGTTTGAAGCGCGACTTTCGGCGATGATGGATTTCACGGTGTCGACGAAGTCCTTCTGCTGCAGCTGGATCGCCGAAACGTTCACCGCAATGCGCGGGGCGCGGAGTCCCGCCGCGCGCCAGCGGCCGTAGTCGGAGAGCGCCTTGCGGATCGCCCAGAAACCGACCTCCAGGATCATCCCCGTTTCCTCGAGAAGCGGGATGAACCGGCCCGGCGGCACCAGGCCGGTCTCGGGATCCTGCCAGCGGATGAGCGCCTCGACGCTGGTGATGGAACCGCTCGTAGCATCCACTTTCGGCTGGTAATGCAGCACGAACTGCTCGGCCTCGATGGCCCGGCGCAGCTTGTTCTCGAGCGCGAGCGTCTCCGCCACCTTCGCGTTGAGCGAGGGTTCGTAGAATAGAAAACGCTCGCCCGAGGCCTTGGCGTTCTTGAGCGCGGCCTCGGTGTTTTGGAACAGTATTTCCGCGTCGGCGCCGTCGTTGGGATAGATTGCGATGCCGATCGTCAAGGAAGCTGTCAATTCCTGCCCTTCGATCAGGAACGGTTGCCGGAGCGCTTCTACGTGGAGGTTTTCGATGCGATGCGCGACTTCCGAGAGGTCCTGGATGTTCGGCAGGAACGTGGCAAAGCTGTTGCCAGCGATGCGCGCGAGATTCTCGGGATTGCTCATGCTTTTCGGCAGGCGCGCCGCGATCTGCTTCAGCAGCTCGTCTCCCGCATTCCGTCCAAGCGTTTCGTTGACCTGCCGGAAACGCTTCACGTCGCTGATTGCGAGCACGAGCCGGCTCGACGACTTGGCGGTTGTGCGCAGCGCCTGCGACAGACGCTCCAGGAACAACGTCCGGTTCGGCAGGCCCGTCAGCTCGTCGTAATAGGCGAGATATTCAAGCTGCTTGGCCTTGGCCAGATGATCGAGCGCGAACGAGATGTCGCCGGCCAGCTCGGTGAGCAGCTTCAGTTCGTCCCCACTGAAGAAGTTTCGCTCCCTGGCGAACAGCGTCAGCGTAGCCGCCACTTCGCCCTCCACCATCAGCGGCATGGAGATAATGGACTGGAAGCCCTTTCGCAGCGCCTCGTCGCGCCGCGACCCACCGGCTCCGGGATCGGCACTGATGTCGTTGGTGATCACGGGCTTCTTCCCGCGGATCGCGCGGCCCACCATTCCCTGCCCTTCCGGAATATCGCCGCGCGCGCTCGCTTTTATGAACCTCGCGCTTTCGTCCATCCCCTTCCAGGCGACCGGCGTGACGTCGAGCGTGGTCCGGTCGAGCTCGCCGATCCAGGCCATGCCGAAGTTTCCGTCCTCGACCGCGATGCGGCAGGACTCGTCGAAGAGCTCCTGGCGATCGCGCACGCGCACGATGAGCGTATTGATTCCGCTCAGCACCGCAAAGACCCGGTTGAGGCGCCGGATTTTTTCCTCCGCCTGCTTCTGCTCGGTGACGTCCTGGATCGTATTGAACCAGCGTTGCGTGGCGTCCGGGTCGACTAGACCCTTGAGCGGCTCCATCACCTGCCGCACGTAAATCCATGCGCCATCGGCACGCCGCAGCCGGTACTCGACGTCCGTGCGCGCGCCCTTGATGCCGGCATCGATGGCTTTTCCGCGAAACATCGCGCGGTCGTCCGGGTGCAGGAGGTCGAGCCATTCGCGCGTGCTTCGGGGCATTTGAGCGGAATCCACCCCGATCAGCTGCGGCAGTGTTTCGGACCAGGTCTCGAATGACCCGTCCGGCCCCGTGATCACCTGCGCAAGCTTCGCCATCAGCTGAGCGCGGCGCAACCCAGCTTCGCTCGCGGCCAGCGCCTGCTGCGCTACCTTCCGCTCGGTAATGTCGCGCGCGATGCCCTGGTGCGTGCCGCTGGCGAGATGTCTGATATTGATCTCGACCGGAAAGCAGATGCCGTCCTTGCGTCGCATCACCCGCTCGAACAACCTGGCTTTGACTTTGGGAAGATCAGCAAGGCGCTTTTCCAGGCTGGCCCGCTCTCCCTCGGGGTAAGTGTCTGCGACGTTCAGCCCGAGCAGCTCTGCTTCGCTGTACCCCAGCATTTCACAATAACTGGGGTTGACGAGGAGGAAGTTGCCTTCCCTGTCTGTGACAAAAATTCCATCCGACGCCTGTCCGATGAGATCGCGGTATTTGACCTCGCTATCCTGCAAAGCCGCTTCTGCGAGTTTTCCTCTCCGTCGCCCTTCGGCCTCGCGCAACTCGCGCTCAATCGCAGGGCCAAGCCGCGCGAGATTGTTTTTCATGACATAGTCGTTGGCGCCGACCCTCATCGCCTCGACTGCAACGTCCTCACCGATCGTTCCGGACAGAAAGATGAACGGGATTTCCGCCTCCGACTCGCGCGTAATAGTGAGCGCCGCTCTTCCACTGAAGCGCGGCATCGAAAAATCCGACACGATGATATCGGGTTTGAAATCCCCGAGTTCGCGCCGAAAAGCGGACTCGGTCTCCACTCTGCGACTTTGGAAGATGAGTCCCGCACGCTTCAGTTCACGCAACGCCAGCTCAGCGTCCCGCTCGACATCTTCGACCAGCAGAATCTTGAATGGCTCGGCCATGTTGCTCGGGATTCGATCGCCTCAACGCGTCGTCGGAGGAGGCGGTTCGTTTATGACGGCCCAAAACATGCCCGTCTGCTTAATGGCGTCGACAAATTGCTGAAAGCCGACTGGTTTAACCACGTAAGCATTGACGCCCAATTGATAACTTCTCACCAGGTCTGCTTCCTCTCGCGACGAAGTCAGCATCACTACCGGTATGACTTTGAGGGCATCATCCTTCTTAATCTGCTCCAGTACTTCCAAGCCGTCAACTTTGGGCATTTTCAAATCAAGGAGCATCGCGATCGGAAGCCCATCATCCCGGGACCGGAATTTTCCCCGCCGGTAAAGGTAATCCAGTGCCTCAGCGCCATCGCGGGTGACGACGACTTCGTTGGCGAGATTGTTCTTCTTCAAAGCAGCAAGGATCAATTCGATGTCTTTCAAATTGTCTTCAGCCAGGAGAATCGGTCTCAGCTGCGTCATAAGCTATTCCCTTTCGGAGTCAGGAAGGGTGAAATAGAAAATCGCCCCTTCATCGACTTTCGCCTGAGCCCAAGTTCGACCTCCATGGCGAGCGACGATCCGGCTTACATTGGCAAGGCCCACGCCTGTGCCTTCGAATTCTTCCGCCCGATGCAGCCGCTGGAAGACCCCGAACAGTTTCTCGGCGTACTTCATGTCGAAGCCCGCTCCATTGTCCTGCACGTGAAATTCAAGTTCGCCGTTCTTTTTGCTGCATCCGATCTCGATCTTCGCCAAATCGCGCAGACGGGTGTATTTGATCGAATTCGAGAGCAAGTTGGCCCAGACTTGTTTCAGCATCGAAAAATCCCCCCGCACGTCGGGCAAGGAACGAATTTCCCATTCGATATTCCGGCCGTCAATATCGCCAGCCAGCTCCTGCAGCACCTGCTTCACCAGCGCAGCCATGCTGACCCGGGTCTGACGCATCTCTACGCGACCCATTCTGGAAAACATGAGCAAGTCGTCTATCAGCTTGCCCATCTGCTTCACCGACTCTGAAATAACCCCAAGATAACGTCGACCATCGACATTCAAAACCGGCCCACACTCTTCAGCCATCAACTCCGCAAAGCCGTCGATGTGACGCAGCGGGGCACGCAGATCGTGCGAAACGGAATACGAAAACGCCTCGAGTTCGTGATTGACGGCTTCCAGCTCCGCCGTCCGCCCTTTCAGGATTTCCTCGGACTCCTTGCGGGTCGTGATGTCGCGAATTGCACTCATCACAAGATCGCCTTCGTCGGCTTGCAGCGGGCTGAGGCTGATCTCGATCGGGAACTCGCTGCCCTCCCTGCGCCGGCCGTAGAGCTCCAGGCCCACGCCCATCGGGCGCGCCTTCGGATCGGCGAAAAATCCGTTGCGGTGGTCCGGATGTTTGTCCTTGTAGCGTTCCGGCAGGAGCATCTCGACTTTCCGGTCGAGCATTTCGGCGCGCGCGTAGCCGAACAGCTTCTCCGTCTGTGAATTGACGAGCACGATCTTTCCCTCGCGATCGACGATGATGATCGCGTCGGGCGCGGATTCGAGGAGTCCCTTGAACTTTCGCTCCTGGGCGCGCGCCTGAGTTTCGGCGTCGACCAGCTTGGTCGCGAGCGGCCTGACCCGCGAGCGCAGCAGCAGCGTTCCTCCTCCGGCGAGAACGAGCAACAGACCGAGGGCGAGCTCGAGCTGCTCCCGGATTGGACGAAATACTTCGACCGCGTCGATTTTGACCACCATCCCGAGACCGAAATCGCCCACCGGTCCGTAAGCGGCGACCACGTTCTGCTCCCGGTAATCCCGGGTGATGACCACACCGGTCTCGCCGCGCAGGGCGCGGGTCATGGGGAGGGGTTCGCCGGCAACGTTGACCAGCGGTGCGGAGAACACCTGCGGGTTGAGCCGCTGGGGAAAGCAATGTATTTGTTCTCCGCGCAGGACGCACAAGCCCATATCCCCGGTCACGCCCATCCCAAGTACGTTCTGCGCGAGGCGCGTCAGCACCGGGAGCGGCTGCTCGGCGAGCACCGTTCCGACTTCCCCTGTGGAGTCGCGCAGGGGAATACGGTGGCGCAGCAGGAAGCCGCCATCCCATAGAAGCTCCGGCTTGTCGGGGGTTACAAGCGTCACCGCCATCGCCGGCGCCGGCGCGAAAACGCCCCCGCTCGCGATCGCTTTGCCGTCGATGTCGTGATAGGCAATTCCGCTGAAACCCTGCTTCAGGAAGCCCTCGACGACCGCTTTGACGTTCGCAATGTTCGAGCCGTCATCGTGGCCGGCGTGGATGACGCGCAGATTGCGCAGCACCGCGGGGCGCGTGGCGGTGATGCGGGCGTTGACTTCGCGTAACTCGATCAAGTCCCGAAACATGTCGGTCCGGCGCGTCAACGCCGCGTGGACGTTGTCACCGACCAGGGTTTGAACCCGGCCCTGAAGAATGGCGAAGCTCGCGATCCCGGCGGCCAGCGCGATGGCGACCAGAACCGTCGCGCCGACGAACGTGATGCGGTCGTCGTCCCGGGAAAACAGCGGTATCCGGCCCCACTCGAACCGCTTCCAGGCAGACCGCAACCCGACCGCGAGAACGAGCAGCCCGGCGGCTGTGTGCACAGCGACGCCGGCGAAAAGGTATTCGGGGAAAAGCAAGGGAGCGCTCACCAGATAGCCCGCCAGCCCGAGCACGCCGATGGCCCCGACCCCGAGCGTCAGCAGCCGGACCGCGGTGCCCATCCACGGGCGGCGTACGCGCGTCGCGAGGATCAGCACCGCTCCGCTCATAAGGAAACCCGACGCAGTGCCGGCCGACATCCGGCCCGGCTTCGGATTGGAGTCGAGCAGCCAGGTGTGAAGCGAGGTCCAATCGATGCCGAGGTCCAGGTGCAGGAGATGCTCGGCGAGCACCAACGCTGCGATGATTGCGAGCGTGCCGCCCAGGACCGTCGTGACGTGCTTGTGCCGTTGCGCATCTGAGAGGGGCGTCAGCAGCGCGCCGCCAGCCAGGAAAAAACACAGCGCCGTGTTGAATACCATCGGCGTAAAACCCGGCAGCACGCGCACTACGAGGGATAGCTGCATCCACCAGCCGAGCATCACCGTGCCGCCGAGGAGCGCGAGCAATGCCCCCACGGTTGCAGAGAGCGGCGCGCGTTTCATCGCGAACTCGCGCGCGGAGACGCTATCCTCTCGTCGCCGGAGGCGCCGGCGGGAATCGTCGAATCGAACACCTTGCGGGCATAGCCAACCTCTTCGCGGATTACGGCGGACAGCGTCGATGCGCATCAAATTGACGCGCATATATTACGACTATCACACCCAGCTCCCAACTACATCCTTTCTAAATTCCGCGGTTGCAGTGGCACGCCTTGGGGAAGTGGAAACAGGGGTAGAGGCTTGAATCAGCATGAAAATGCCCATAACATTAAAGGTCAAAAACTCTTGCCAATTCGACATCGCCGCGCCAGGATTCTGACATGGCTGCATACAAGAAAATAAGATTGCGGCTGGATAGGCTGGATAGGCTGGATCAGCTGGATAAGAGACTCTCCCAGGTAGAGACCATCCTCGATCGTCGCCTGTTGGTCGAAATTGGTTACCACCAGTACGAACTCAAAACGCGTCTGACGCTCAAGCATCTCTACGCGCTCAATATCGGATCGGTGGCCAGCGTGCAGCGGCGATTGAGCCGTCTCAAGCGGCTCGGGCTGGTGCTGCAGGCTCGGGCCGGTCGAGACAGGCGGCACATTCATCTGACGCTCAGCCCGAAAGCTCACGCCGTCCTGCGCCGGCTCGGTTAGGCGATCTTGCATCCATTCGATCGGCCCGCGGGGCGCATCGCTGCGGTATAGTTCTTTTTTGCATGGGCACGACGATGACAGGCAAAGGCACAGCGAGAACCGCGGCGCAAATCCTCGTCGATGCGCTCAGGATCCACGGCGTCGACACCGCTTTCTGCGTGCCCGGCGAGAGTTATCTTGCCGTGCTCGATGCGCTCTATGACGCGCGCGAGGCGATCAAGCTCGTTGTCTGCCGCCAGGACGGCGGCGCCGCCTACATGGCCGAAGCCTGGGCCAAGGTCACCGGGCGGCCGGGCATCTGCTTCGTCACGCGCGGGCCCGGCGCGACCAACGCCTCGATCGGAGTGCACACGGCATTCCAGGACTCGACGCCGATGATCCTTTTCGTCGGCCAGGTGCCGGGCGAGTTCATCGAGCGCGAATCCTTCCAGGAGATGGACTACCGGCGCATGTTCGGGCCGATGACGAAGTGGGTCGCGCAGATCGACCGCGCCGACCGCATGCACGAGTACGTGAGCCATGCCTTCCATCTCGCGATGTCCGGGCGGCCCGGGCCGGTGGTGCTTGCGCTGCCCGAGGACATGCTCACGCAAGAAGTAAACTTCGCCGCGGGCGTCGCCGACGTCGCGCCCTACCAAGTGGTGCAGGCGAGTCCCTCGGCCGGTGACCTCGAAAAACTCCGCTCGCTGCTCGTGCAGGCGAAGCGGCCGATGGTGATCCTCGGTGGGACGGTTTGGAGCCGGGAGGCCTGCGGCGACCTGCAGGCATTCGCGAAGAACTGCGGGCTGCCTGTCGCCTGCTCGTTCCGCTTTCAGGATCTCTTCGATAACCGCCACGACCACTACGTCGGCGACGTCGGCATCGGCATCAATCCGAAGCTAGCCGAGCGCGTGCGCAGCGCGGACCTGTTGCTCGTGATCGGCGCGCGCCTGGGCGAGATGACCACCGGCGGCTATACGCTCATCGAACCGCCGCGGCCGAAACAGAAGCTCGTGCACGTGCACGCTGGCGCCGAGGAACTCGGCCGCGTATACCAGGGCGAGCTGCTCATCAATTCCGGAATGCCGCAGATCGCCGCCGCGTTGAAGGGCATGAAGCTGGACGGGAGTGCGTGGAAAACCTGGCGCGAGCAGGCGCGCGCGGATTACCTGGAATGGACGAAGCCCGCGGCGAATCCGGGAAAGGTGCAGCTGGCCGAGATCGTCGCCTGGATGCGCGAACGCCTGCCCGAGGACGCGATCATCGCCAACGGCGCGGGCAATTTCGCCGGCTGGGTGTCGCGCTACTACCGCTATCCGGGCCTGCGCACTCAGGTGGCGCCGACCAACGGCTCGATGGGCTACGGCGTTCCGGCCGGCATCGCCGCCAAGGTCGCGCAGCCCGATCGTCTGGTCGTCTCGGTGAACGGCGACGGCGATTTCCTCATGAACGGGCAGGAGCTCGCCACCGCGGTCCAGTACGAGCTGCCGGTGATCTTCATCATCGTCAACAACGGCATG
>JBGPLD010000037.1:0-8056 GCA_041486325.1 Gammaproteobacteria bacterium | reverse complement strand
GAACGTGCTCGGCGTGATCATGTCGCCCATGATCCAGGCCTCGATCGGGCTGATCGAATCGGTCTTCCAGCTCTAAGGACGCGAAATGTACGAGGAACGCGTCGTCTCCGGCATGCGCCCCACGGGCGCGCTGCACCTGGGCCATTATCACGGCGCGATCAAGAACTGGGTCAGGCTGCAGAGCGAGCATCCGTGCCTTTATTTCGTCGCCGACTGGCACGCGCTCACCACGCACTACGAGACGCCGGAAGTGATCGAGGCGCACGTCTGGGACATGGTGATCGACTGGCTCGCCGCCGGCATCGATCCTTCGCAGTCCACGCTTTTCATCCAGTCGCGCATCCCCGAGCACGCCGAGCTGCACACGCTGCTTTCGATGATCACGCCGCTGGGGTGGCTGGAGCGCGTGCCGTCGTACAGGGACCAGCAGGAGAAACTCGCCGACCGCGATCTCTCCACCTACGGCTTTCTCGGCTATCCGCTGCTGCAGGCGGCCGACGTTCTGATCTACCGCGCCAGATACGTGCCGGTGGGCGAGGACCAGGTGCCTCACATCGAATTCATGCGCGAGGTGGCGCGGCGTTTCAACCACGTCTACGGGCGCGAGCCCGGATTCGAGGACAAGGCCAAGGCCGCGGCGAAGAAGCTGGGCGCGCGCAAGGCAAAGCTGTACATGGAGTTTCGCACCAAGTACCTGGAGAAGGGCGACGCCGAGGCGCTTGCGGCGGCGCACTCGCTGCTCGAGGAGCGGCAGAATCTCGCGCTTGCCGACCGCGAACGCCTCTTCGGCTATCTCGAGGGCGGAGGCCGCAGGATCCTGGTCGAGCCCGAGGTGCTGCTCACCGAGGCTTCGAAGCTGCCGGGCGTGGACGGCCAGAAGATGTCGAAGTCCTACAACAACACGATTTCGCTGCGCGAGGACGCCGAGTCGGTGAGGAAGAAGATCCGCACCATGCCGACTGACCCGGCGCGCATCAAGCGCAGCGACAAGGGCGATCCGGAAAAATGCCCGGTGTGGCAGCTCCATCTCGTCTACAGCAGCGAGCAGACTCGCGAGTGGGCGAACCAGGGCTGCCGCTCGGCCGGCATCGGCTGCCTGGAGTGCAAGCAGCCGGTAATCGATGCCGTGCTCGCCGAGCAGGCGCCGATGAGGGAGCGCGCGCAGAAATACCTCGACGATCCGACGCTGGTACGAAATATCGTCGCCGACGGCTGCGAGAAGGCGCGCAAGCTCGCGCAGGAGACCATGCGCGAGGTGCGCGAGGCGATGGGGCTGGCGTATACATGAGCGAGCTGCGGCAGGTTCCGATCCCCGTGGCCGCTCCGGCGTTGGTCGCAAAGGTGCGCGGGCAGCCGTTTACCGAGCTGCCGCAGGATCTCTACATCCCGCCGGACGCGCTGGAAGTTTTTTTCGAGACCTTCGAGGGGCCGCTCGATCTCCTCTTGTATCTTATCCGCAAGGCCAATCTCGACATTCTCGACATCCCGATGGCGCTGCTCACCGAGCAGTACGTCGAGTACGTCGAGTTGATGCGGCACAAGAATCTCGAGCTCGCGGCGGAATACCTGGTGATGGCCGCGATCCTGATCGAGATCAAGTCGCGGATGCTGCTTCCGCGCCCGGCGATGCCGGGCGCGGAAGAGGAGGACCCGCGCGCCGACCTGATCCGCCGCCTCCTCGAGTACGAAAGAATGAAGCTCGCGGCGCAGAAGCTCGACGCCTTGCCGCAGCTCGGCCGCGATTATCTCCCTGTGGAGGTGTGGGTCGAGCAGACTCTCGCGCAGCGCCTGCCGCAGGTGAACGTCGTCGACCTGCAGGAAGCGTGGCGGATGCTCCTCGTGCGCGCGAAGATGACGCAGCACCATCGCGTTTCGCGCGAGGAGCTTTCGGTGCGCGAGCACATGAGCCTGATTCTGCGCCGGCTTCAGGCCGGAGGATTCGCGGATTTCAGGGAGCTGTTCGACGCGGCGCGGGGCGTGCCGGTGCTGATCGTAAGTTTTCTCGCGATTCTGGAGCTGGTGAGGGAGAGCGTGATCGAGATCACGCAGTCCGCGCCGTATGCGCCCATCTACGTGAAGCTTGCCCATGCTCAGCCCGAGTGAAGTGAGGACGGTGCTCGAGGCGGCGCTGCTGGCGGCCCAGCAGCCGATCCCGATCCTCGAGCTGCGCAAAATGTTCGACGAGGAGATCGGCGCCGACACGATCCGGCGGCTGCTCGAGGAATTGCGCGAAGCCTGGAAGGACCGCGGCGTGGAGCTGGTGAGCACCGCGAGCGGCTGGCGCTTTCAGACTCGCGCGACGTTTCACAGATACCTGGAGCGCATCAATCCCGAGAAACCGCCGCGTTTTTCGCGCGCGGTGCTGGAGACGCTCGCCATCATCGCCTACAGGCAGCCGGTCACACGCGGCGACATCGAGGATATCCGCGGCGTCACGGTTTCAACCGAGGTGATCAAGCGGCTGGAGGAGCGCGGGTGGATCGACGTGGTTGGCCACAAGGAAGTCCCGGGGCGCCCCGCGCTGTACGCGACCACCAAAACGTTTCTGGACGACGTCGGCCTTCTGTCGCTGCAGGAGCTGCCGTCTCTGGATGAAATCGTCAAATCGCTTGAACTCACGCCCATCCCGCCCGCGGCGCCCGATCAGGCTGCCGCGGCCGAGTCGAACCCCGCGTAGCCGCAGTCCGCGGCCGGAGAAGCTGCGGCCGGAAAAGCTGCACAAGGTCCTGGCGCGCTCGGGACTGGGCTCTCGCCGCGACATGGAGGCGGTGATCGCGACGGGCCGGCTCACGGTCAACGGCATGCGTGCCGCCGTCGGGCAGCGCGTGGGGCCGCGCGACCGCGTCGTCCTCGACGGCCGGCGGCTCGCGCTGCGCTTCGGCGAGCGCGAACCGCGCGTCCTGATCTATCACAAGCCCGCCGGCGAATTGGTGACGGTGAGCGATCCGCAAGGCCGGCCCACCGTCTTCGCGAGGCTGCCGCGCATGCGTGGCAGCCACTGGATCGCGATCGGCAGGCTCGACTTCAACACCGGCGGGCTGCTGCTGTTCACCGATTCGGGCGATCTCGCCAACCGCCTCATGCATCCGCGCAATGAAATCGAGCGCGAGTACGCAGTGCGGATTCGCGGCGAGCTTTCGCGCGAGCAGATGGAAAAGCTCACGCGCGGCGTCATGCTCGACGATGGCCCGGCGCGGTTCGACGATATCGCGTCGGGCGGCGGTGCCGGAGCGAACCGCTGGTACCAGGTGGTGCTGCGCGAAGGGCGCAATCGCGAGGTGCGGCGAATTTTCGAATCGCTCGGGCTGATGGTGAGCAGGCTCATGCGCGTGCGCTTTGGGCCGTTCCGTCTGCCCTCGAGCCTCAAGCGCGGGCAGTGGCGCGAGCTCGAGGGCAGGGAACTGGTCTCGCTGCTGGCGGCGCTGGATCGTCCGGCGGCACCGGAATCGAAACCTCTCGCAGCCAAGCACCGCACGGGAAAGTAGCGGCGCAGGCTGGTGGCGGGCGGTGCGCCGACGCTCCCGCTGCGTCTTGGCGTTGTTTCGGCTGATTTTCCTTGCTATACTCCTCTGGATTTTGAGATGGGCTTTCGAGCCCATTTTTTATTTATGCGCGGGATTCGCGTGAGGGCATGAACGAGCTGGAGCAGTTGCTGGAACGCACGGTTGGCGGCTTGGGATTCCGACTCGCCGACTTTGAATATAGTAATCATGGAAGGATGTTACGAGTGTTTATTGAGAAAGAACATGAGGAATTGGGTGGGGCCGCTTTGGCCGGCGTCACCCTGGACGATTGCACGGCAGCGGCCCGGCAACTGCAGCGCGTGCTCGAGGTCGAGGGGGTCGAATACGACCGCCTCGAAGTGTCCTCGCCGGGCCTGGACCGCCGGCTGAAAAAGGCGGCCGATTTCGTGCGCTTCACCGGATGCGAGGCGGCGGTCCGGCTGCGCCAGCCGGTCAACGGCCGCAGGAATTTCACCGGCGTGGTGCGTGCGGTGAACGGCGACCGGGTCGAATTGGATTTCGACGGCGGCAGGATGGACTTCGCGCTGGCCGATCTCGACCGCGCGCGCCTGGTGCCGAAAGTATGAAGCTGGAGGGGGCATGAATCGCGAATTGCTGCTGCTGGTGGACGCGCTGGCGCGCGAGAAGAACGTGCACAAGGAAACGGTTTTCGGCGCGCTTGAGCTTGCCATCGCCTCGGCTACGAAGAAGCGCTTCCCGGAAGAGGTCGATGTGCGGGTCGCGATGGACCGCGAGACGGGGGATTTCGAGTCGTTCCGCCGCTGGCAGGTGGTGGCGGACGAAGCAGTGGAGTTTCCGCCGCGTCAGATCGCGGTGACCGAAGCGAAGAAGCAGCACGGCGACGAAATCCAGGTCGAGGTTTTCATCGAAGAGCCACTCGAGCCGATCGATTTCGGCCGTATCGGCGCGCAGGCGGCGAAGCAGGTGATCCTGCAAAGGATCAGGGAAGCCGAGCGCGAGCAGCTCCTCAATGACTTTCTCGCCCGCGACGAAAAGCTCATCAACGGCGCCATCAAGCGCGTCGAGCGCGGCAATGCCATCCTGGAAGTGGGGCGCGTCGAGGCGGTGCTGTCGCGCGACCAGATGATCCCAAAGGAAAACCTGCGCGTCGGCGACCGCGTGCGGGCCATCGTCATGCGCGTCGACCGCAGCGTGCGCGGGCCGCAGCTCATTCTGTCACGCACCGCGCCCGAATTCATCATCGAGCTGTTCCGCCTGGAGGTGCCCGAGATCGAGGAAGGGCTGCTCGAAATCAAGTCGGCGGCGCGCGACCCGGGCGTGCGCGCAAAGATTGCGGTCCACTCCAAGGACCAGCGCATCGACCCCATCGGGACCTGCGTGGGCATGCGCGGCTCGCGGGTGCAGGCGGTGACCCAGGAGCTCGCGGGCGAGCGCGTCGACATCGTGCTCTGGAACGCGGACATGGCGCAGTTCGTGATCGGGGCGCTGGCGCCGGCCGAGGTTTCGAGCATCCTGGTGGACGAGGACAAGCACAGCATGGACGTGGTCGTGGACGAGGAAAACCTCGCGATCGCCATCGGCAGGGGCGGCCAGAACGTGCGGCTCGCCTCGGAGCTGACGGGCTGGAACATCAACCTCATGACCGAGGACGAATCGACCAAGAAGAACGAGGAAGAAGCTTCCTCGGTGAGGAAGGTCTTCATGGAGCGGCTCGACGTCGACGAAGAAGTCGCGAACATCCTCATCCAGGAAGGCTTCTCGACCCTCGAGGAAGTGGCCTACGTGCCGATCACCGAGATGATGGAGATCGAGGGTTTCGACGAAGCGACGGTCAACGAGCTTCGCAATCGCGCGCGCGACGTGCTGCTGGTGCAGGCCATCGCGAGCGAAGAGCAGGCGGAAAACCTCGATCCGGAGCTGCTTCAGCTGGAGGGCATGGACAACGACCTGGCGACGAACCTGGCCAGGTCGGGAATAAAGACCCGGGACAATCTGGGCGATCTTGCCGTGGACGACCTGGTTGAGCTGACCGGCATTGACGCCGAGCGCGCCAAAACGCTCATCATGGGCGCGCGCGCCCATTGGTTCACGCAGGAATAAGACCACTCACATGTCCCAGACCAGCGTAGCGCAATTTGCCGGGGAGCTGAAAGTGCCGCCGTCGGTGCTGCTCGAGCAGCTCAAGGCCGCCGGGGTGCACAAGCGGGTCGCGGAGGACGTTCTCTCGGAGCAGGACAAGACCAAGCTCCTCGATTACCTGCGCAAGGCGCATGGCTTCTCCGAGCCCAAGAACAAGATCACGCTGACGCGCAAGCAGACCTCCGAGATCATCAAGAAGTCCGACGCGAGCGGCAAGGCGCGGACCATCCAGGTCGAGGTCAAGAAAAAGCGGATTTTCGTCAAGCGCGACGCCGATTCGACCGGACCCATCGAGGTGCCGGCGCTGGCGGAGCCGGCTCTCGATCCGCGCGAAGCGGGATTGCGCGAGCAGGAACGGCGCAAGCAGGAAGAGCTGACCGCGCGTCAGGCCGCGGATATCGTGGAGAAGCAGGAGCGCGAGCGCAAGGCGGCCGAGCCGCGCGCGGCCGAACAGAAACCTGCAGAGGCGAAGGCACCTGCTGCTGCCGACACCACGCTGCACAAGCCGAAGGTCGCCGCGGGCGCGGAAAAAAAGAGCGCGAAGAAGGCCAGGGAAGTCAAAGTATGGAAGGAAGAGGCGGTCAAGCGCCGCACGATCAAGACGCGTGGAGACGTGCAGGGAGCCTCGGGCTGGCATAACCCCAAGGGCTCGCGCCACAGGCCTTCCGCCGCGTCGCTTGAATCCACCCAGCCAGTGATCGCGTCAGCCGAGCCGATTATCCGCGAGATCAAGGTGCCGGAGACGATCACGGTCGGCGAACTTGCCCACAGGATGTCGGTGAAGGCCGCCGAGGTGATCAAGTCGCTCATGAAGATGGGCAATATGGTCACCATCAACCAGGTGCTCGATCAGGACACGGCGATGATCGTGGTCGAGGACCTGGGCCACCAGGCCATCGCCTCCAAGCTTGATGACCCGGAATCCTACCTCGAAGAATCGCCGCAACAGCACGAGGCGGCGGAACTGAAGCCGCGCGCGCCCGTGGTAACGGTGATGGGGCACGTGGACCACGGAAAAACGTCGCTGCTCGATTACATACGCCGCACTAAAGTTGCCTCCGGAGAGGCAGGTGGCATCACGCAGCATATCGGCGCCTATCACGTGGAAACGCCGCGCGGCATGGTCACGTTCCTCGACACTCCGGGCCATGAGGCTTTCACGGCGATGCGCGCCCGCGGCGCGAAGCTTACGGACATTGTCATTCTGGTGGTGGCGGCCGACGACGGCGTCATGCCGCAGACCATCGAGGCGATTCATCACGCCAGGGCGGCGGAAGTGCCGATGGTGGTCGCGATCAACAAGATCGACAAGCACGAAGCCAACGCGGAAAAGGTAAAACAGGAGCTGGTGGCGCAAAGCGTGGTGCCCGAGGAATACGGCGGCGAATCCCCGTTCGTTTCAGTTTCCGCGAAAACCGGAAAGGGAATCGACGAGCTGCTCGAGCAGGTGCTGCTGCAGGCCGAGGTCCTGGAGCTGAAGGCGGCGGTGGACGCGCCGGCCAAGGGCCTGGTGATCGAGGCGCGACTCGACAAAGGCCGCGGCCCGGTCGCCACCGTGCTGGTGCAGTCAGGAACGCTCAAGCGCGGCGATATCGTGCTCGCCGGCACTTCATTCGGACGGGTGCGCGCCATGCTGGACGAAACCGGCAAACCGGTCGCGACGGCGGGACCGTCGATCCCGGTCGAGATCCAGGGCTTGGCGGAGGTTCCCGCGGCAGGAGAGGAAGTCATCGGGCTCAGCGACGAGCGCAAGGCGCGCGAGATCGCGCTGTTCCGGCAGGGCAAGTTCCGCGACGTCAAGCTCGCCAAGAAGCAGGCGGCGAAGCTCGAGAACATGTTCGAGCAGATGGGCGACGTCAGGGTGCTGCCGCTGCTCATCAAGGCCGATGTGCAAGGCTCGCAGGAGGCGCTGGTGCATGCGCTCACCGGGCTTTCCACCGACGAGGTCAAGGTCAATGTGGTTCACAGCGCCGTCGGCGCAATTACCGATTCCGACGTCAATCTCGCGCTCGCTTCAAAGGCAGTGATCGTCGGTTTCAATACGCGCGCCGATGCGGCTGCGCGCAAGCTCGCCGAGGCCTCGGGCGTGGACGTGCGCTACTACACCATCATCTACGAGGCCGTCGACGAGGTGAAGGCGGCGCTATCCGGCATGCTCGCGCCGGAGAAGAAAGAGAACGTGCTGGGGCTGGTGGACGTGCGTCAGGTTTTCAAGATCTCCAAGATCGGCGCCGTTGCCGGCTGCTATGTGCTCGAGGGCCTGGTGCGGCGTAATGGTCTGGTGCGCGTGCTGCGCGACAACGTTGTCGTCTTTTCGGGTGAACTCGATTCTCTAAAGCGCTTCAAGGACGACGTGCGCGAGGTGAAGGCCGGGTTCGAGTGCGGCATGTCGGTCAAGGGCTACAACGACATCCAGGTCGGCGACAAGTTCG
>JBGPLD010000036.1:0-8118 GCA_041486325.1 Gammaproteobacteria bacterium | reverse complement strand
CGGCCGCTACCTGCCGGCATTCCGCCGCATAGTCGGCCAGATGCAGCACGATCTGTTCCATGTTTACACGGTGGATCAGCATATTCTCACGGTCGTGCGCAACCTGCGCCGATTCACAATGATTGAATTCGCCCACGAATACCCTTTGTGCAGCCGGCTCATCGCCGGGTTCGATCGTCATTGGCTGCTTTACATCGCGGCGATATTTCATGACATTGCCAAGGGTCGCGGCGGCGATCATTCGCAGCTCGGCAGGTTCGACGCCCGGCGATTCTGCCGCGAACACGACCTGACGCGGGAGGACACGAAACTGGTGGAGTTTCTGGTCGAACACCATCTGACAATGTCCGCGGTGGCGCAAAAGCATGACCTTTCCGACCCGGAAGTGGTGCGCCGTTTCGCCAATATCGTCAAGACCGAGCGCAGACTGGTTGCGCTTTATCTCCTTACCGTGGCCGATGTCCGCGGCACCAGCCCCAAGGTCTGGAATGCATGGAAAGGCAAGCTCCTCGAAGACTTGTTTCGCGCCGCCCAGCACATGTTGAAAGGCGGCAGCTTCGAGGCCGATCAATACATCCAGGCCAAGCAGGACGAAGCCAGACGCCTGCTGCGGCTCTACGCGCTTGCGGACACGATCCAGGATCCGCTCTGGCGCCACCTCGATGTTCCCTACTTCCTGCGCCACGACGCACAGGAAATCGCATGGCACACGCGGCTGCTTCACCACCGGGTCGATTCCGACAAGCCGGTCGTGAAAGCCCGGCTGTCCGCGGCCGGAGAAGGCCTGCAGGTCATGATCTACGTAATTGACCAACGCGACCTGTTCGCGCGTATCTGCGGCTTTTTCGGGTCGATCGGCTTCAGCATCATGGACGCGAAAATTTACACGACGCGTCATGGCTACGCGCTCGATACCTTTCAGGTAATGGATGCCGGCGGCGGCGCGCACCAACGGGACATGAGCGCCCTGATCGAGAAGGAGCTGGCGGATTGGCTGGCGAATCAGGTGCCTCTACCGGAACCCGTGCAGGGGCGGGTATCGCGCCGGGTGAAGCACTTTCCGATCACCCCAGAGGTGCACGTCGTCCCCGACGAGAAAGGCCAGTATTACTCGCTTTCAATCACCGCCGGCGACCGGCCCGGCCTGTTGTACGGGATCGCCCGGGTGCTGAGCCGGTACAGCGTCAACCTGCACACAGCGAAGATCGTGACACTCGGCGAGCGCGCCGAGGACGTATTCCTCGTGTCCGGTGCCGCGCTCGGAAATCCCAAGTCGGTATTGCAACTCGAGACAGAACTGCTGAAAGCGCTTCAGCCTTGATCCTCGACTGAGACCTGGTCTGGAAACAACACCTCCACAAAACCGAACCTGGACATATCGCGCATCCGCATCGGGTACAGAATTCCGTCGAGGTGGTCGCATTCGTGCTGTACAACGCGTGCATGAAATCCCTCGACGCTGCGGTCGATTCTGCTCCCTGACTCGTCAAAGCCCTGGTAGCGCAGATGTGAATACCGGGGCACCACGCCACGCATGCCGGGTACCGACAAGCATCCCTCCCAAGCCTCGTCGATCTCCTCGCCGATCGGCGTGATGACGGGATTGATCAGCACCGTGTCCGGGACTTCATCAGCGTCGGGATAGCGGAGATTGCGCCGGACCCCGAATATCACGACCCGCATCGGCACGCCAATCTGCGGCGCGGCAAGCCCGGCACCGTTCAAATGCGCCATCGTGTCGCGCATGTCTGCAATCAATTCGCGCAGCTCGGGCGTGGCGAACGCCTCCACCGACCGCGATTTCTCCAGCAAGCGGGGATCGCCCATCTTCAGCACCTCGCGGATCATATCGCCAGCAATGCTTCTACAATCCGGCGTACCCGCCCCATCGCGTCATTCAGGACGTCTTCGATTTTTGCCAACGGGATTCCGTGCGAGCTATCCGCGCGCCCCGCGGCATGATTGACGACTACCGCGATGGCAGCGTATTCAAGCTCTATTTCGCGTGCCAGGGCCGCCTCCGGCATTCCGGTCATTCCGACAATGTCGGCGCCGTCCCGCTCCAGCCGGTTTATTTCCGCTGCGGATTCCAGTCGCGGGCCTTGCGTGGCCGCATAGACGGCGCCGTCCACGGCGGACTCGCTGCAGGCCTTGGCCGCCGCAAGAAGCCTTTTCCGCAATCCGTTCGAATACGGCTCGGTAAAATCGATATGCTTGACCGGCTCCTCGTTTTCGAAAAATGTGCTCATGCGGCCCCAGGTGTAGTCGATGATCTGGTGTGGAATGACCAGCATTCCCGGACCGAGGTCCGGGCGTATGCCGCCGACCGAAGCCACCGAAACGATCCCGCCAATGCCCTGCTCCCTGAGCGCCCAGAGATTGGCGCGATAGTTGACCTGATGCGGCGAAACCGTATGGCCGTAACCGTGGCGGGCGAGGAATACCACCGGAACGCCGCCGATCGTGCCGAACGTGAGCGGGCCGGAAGGCTCGCCGTAAGGCGTGCGCACCACCTGGCGTCGCGACACGTTGAGGCTGGAGAGTTGCGTCAGGCCGGTGCCGCCGATGATGGCTAACATTTCGGGTCAGGAATCCTTGACAGCATAAATTTCCGGCAGATTGCGCCAGGCGCCGGACACGTCCATGCCGCAGCCGAACACGTAGCGGTTCGGCAGTTTCAGGCCCACGAAATCCGGAACGATCGGCTTCTTGCGGCCGATTTCCTTGTCGGTGAGCACGGCACTGTAAAACGCGGTCGCACCCAGCGACAGTATGCGATCACGGATCGCCGCCAGCGTTTCGCCACCGTCGAGAATATCGTCCAGCACGAGCACCGTGCGGCCCCTGACGTTCTCGTGCGGCTCGACCTTCCAGATGACTTTGCCGCCCGACGTGGCTTCACCGTAGCGGGATGCATGAATATAGTCGAATTCAAGCGGGAACCTGAGCTGGGGAAGCAGATGGCCGGCAAAAAAGACCGAACCGCCCATCACGGCGAGCACCAAGGGATAACGATCTTTCAGGTGCGCGCTGATCTCTGCGGCAATACGTCCGATCGCCCCGTACACCTTGGCTTTGTCACACACGAGATCCGCAGAATCGAGGATTTTCCAGGCTTCATCCGGCGGCATCATGCTAGTCATCGCGTCACAAGGATTTCAGGAATTTTTCGAAAGCCTGGCCGGTCTCCGGATGTTTTCGCCCGTAAGCCACGGTCGCCTGTAAATAGCCGATTTTCCAGCCGCAGTCATAGCGTGTCCCCCGGAAACGGTAGGCAAGTACCTGTTCTTCGGCAAGCAATGAAGCGATCCCATCGGTAAGCTGGATTTCTCCGCCAGCCCCCGGCCGAACGCGCTCGAGATGGCGAAAAATTTTCGGCGTGAGAATGTAGCGGCCCACGACCGCGAGGTTTGACGGCGCCTTCTCGGGGCTCGGTTTTTCCACGATCGCAGTGATGCGATCGACACCCGCCGCGACCGGCTCCACTTTTACCATTCCGTACTGGCGGCTGTGCTCGCGTGAAATTTCCTGCACACCGATCACCGAACACTGTCGTTGCTCGAACACGCCGCACATTTGTCGCATCACGGGAGGATCGCCGTCGATCAGGTCGTCGGCGAGGATCACCGCGAACGGCTCGTCGCCAACGACAGGCTGCGCGCACAGCACCGCGTGCCCCAGCCCGAGCGGCTCTGCCTGCCGGATATAAATGCATTTCACCGATTTCGGAATGATGCCTTGCACCAGCTCGAGCAGCTCCGTCTTGCCACGCGCGGCAAGCTCGGATTCGACTTCGTAGGCTTTGTCGAAATGATCCTCGATGGCGCGCTTGTTGCGCCCGGTGATGAATACCATGTCGGTGATGCCGGCCGCCACCGCCTCCTCCACTGCGTACTGGATGAGCGGTTTGTCGACGATCGGCATCATCTCCTTGGGGCTCGCCTTGGTGGCGGGCAAGAACCGGCTGCCCATGCCGGCGACCGGGAACACGGCTTTTCTTACCTGCTTCACGTTCCGGATTCTCCAAGCAATTTTCGCAATTCCGACGCGCCGAGGATCGCCACGCCCAGCTTCCTGGCCTTCTCGAGTTTGCCGCCCGCATCGTCGCCGGCAACGACAAAATCTGTTTTGGCCGACACCGATCCCGAAATCTTGCCGCCCTGCGATTCGATCAGCGCCCTGGCCTCGTCGCGCGTCATCGACGGCAGTGTACCCGTAAGCACGAAAGTCTTTCCCGACAAGGCTCCCGCCCTCTTTTCCGGTGCAGGAGCGCTTTCTTCCCAGCGCACACCGCCGGCGCGCAGCTGCTCGATCACTTCAAGATTGTGCGGCTCGGTGAAGAAACGCCGGATCGACATCGCCACCACCGGGCCCACATCCTGCACCTGTTGCAGTTCTTCCTCGGTCGCTCTGGCGAAGCGGTCCACGCTGCCGAAATGCCGCGCGAGGTCGGCAGCGGTCGCCTCGCCCACGTTGCGGATTCCGAGCGCGTAAATGAAGCGCGCGAGCGTCGTATTGCGGGATTTGTCGATTGCGCCAATCAAATTGTGGGCCGACTTTTCCGCCATGCGCTCGAGCTCGGCGAGCGCCGCCACGCCCAGCTTGTACAAGTCCGCGGGCGTCTTGACGATGCTGCGGTCGACCAGCTGATCTACCAGCTTGTCCCCCAGGCCTTCGATATCCATGGCGCGGCGCGACGCGAAATGCAGGATTGCCTGCTTGCGTTGCGCAGGGCAAAACAATCCACCCGAGCAGCGCGCGACCGCTTCGTCGGGATGCTTCACCACGCTCGATCCGCATACCGGACAGTGCATCGGCATAACGAACCGTGCCGCGTCTTCGGTCCGCTTTTCCGGCAAGACGCGCACCACCTCCGGAATAACGTCGCCGGCCCGGCGCACGACCACGGTGTCGCCGATCCGGATGTCTTTGCGCGTGAGTTCTTCTTCGTTGTGCAACGTCGCGTTGGTCACGGTGGCGCCGCCGACGAACACGGGTTTCAGTCGGGCAACAGGCGTCAACGCACCGGTTCTGCCGACCTGTACGTCGATGGCAAGAACCTCGGTGACCGCTTCTTCCGCCGGAAACTTGTGCGCGAGCGCGAAACGGGGAGCGCGGGAGACGAACCCCAGTTGCTGCTGCTGGCCGATGGAGTTCACCTTGTAGACCACGCCATCGACTTGGTAAGGCAGCGATTCCCGGCGTGCTTGAAGGGACGCATAAAATTTGAATAAACCTTCGACACCGCGCACCACTTTGCGCTCCGGGCTCACCGGCAGGCCGAGCTGGCGGAGCCACCGCATGAGCCCGTCATGCGTGTCCGGCTGGGAAACGCCCTCCACATCGCCGATGCCGTAAGCGAAGAAACGCAGGGGCCGCGACGCCGTGATGCTCGAATCGAGCTGGCGCAGGCTGCCTGCCGCGGCATTGCGGGGATTGGCGAACTCTTTCTCGCCGCGGGCACGCTGGCGCTCATTGAGCCGCTCGAAATCGCGCTTGAGCATCACCACTTCGCCACGCACTTCCAGCACGCCCGGGGAACCCTCGCCCTGCAGGCTCAGCGGGATGCTGCGTACAGTGCGCAGGTTCGGCGTCACGTCCTCTCCAGTGTAGCCATCGCCGCGCGTCGAACCTTGCCTCAGCACGCCTTGCTCGTAGACCAGGCTGATCGCGAGCCCGTCGAATTTCGGTTCGGCCGAATACCGCGCCGTGTCTGTCTCGAGCGCCTCGCGCACGCGCCGATCGAAAGCCGCAACGTCTTCTTCCGAAAATGCGTTGTTGAGCGAAAGCATCGGCGTGCGATGCGTGACAGGGGCGAACTCCGGCAGCGGCGGCGCGCCCACCCGTTGCGTCGGTGAATCCGGCGAAACGAGCCCGGGATAATCGCGCTCCAGCCGCTGCAGCTCATTGAAGAGCCGATCGTACTGCGCGTCGGTAATTTCAGGATTATCGAGGACGTAATAGCGGTGATTGTGGCGCTCGATCTGCGCGCGCAATTCTGCCGCCCGCCCTCTAGCACGTTTGCTCCCTGCCGCCATCGGCGCGTGCAAGATCAGGAAAACAGGCGCAGCGCGAGCGCGCTGCCGGCAGGTATGCCTCGCGCTTCCATTGACTGATAGATCGCCTGCAACTGGCCATGGATTTGTTCGAAGGCCTTCGAGCCCAGGGGCTGGCGGTTGTCGTCGACGATGCTCGCCTCCAGCGCATGGGCGAGGCTTGCCGCCAACTTTCGGAGCGCCTCGAATGTGCCGCGTGGCGCCCGCGGCACATCGAGTTCCAGGGTGATTCCGCTCGTCGTGAGCGATTTAATGTTATCGCTGCGAAAAAGGACAGGCTCCAGATTCGCGAGCATATAAAGCACCTGACCCGATGCGTCGCGGCGAACGAATCTGCTATCGCGGTCATCCAGCACAAGACCTGCCGCCTCGGCCAAGGCGCGAATTTTGGTGCCGGTGAAAGCAATGCTCTTGCTCACGACGTTGAGCGCGATCTGAATGTCCACATCGTTGCAAAAACGGTCGAGTTCCGCGGCCCGAGCCAGCGCCGGCGCGGATTCAGGCATCGTCGCCAGCGCGCCTGCGGCAGAGGCGATCTGCTGCACGCCCGACCCGAAAGCAATAATGTCCTCTGCGTGCGTGCTGCCGCGTCGATCGACGAGCTGCAGACCGGCGCGCAGCATGGAATAGCTGCGCTCCGACCGCAGCACCTCCCAATGTGCGCGCGCCTCGTCAAAGCCTTCCCAGATGACGGGCTTGGAGCAGCCGGCGAGCGCCGCGACGGCCACCTCGAGCACCGTGCTGCCGAATACCTCCGCCGCCGCCTCGATCGGAACGACCAGATCCAGTATCTTCGATAATCCCGGTTCCCGGGCCTCCGCGCCATTGCGCATGGCGCCGGAAAGGCGAATTGCGGGCTCGATGCGCCCATCTGACTGCATGTCTGAAGCATCATGCGCGCCAATTTCCGGGTCGCCGTCGGAGCGCATCAGCACGTCTTCGTGCCTTGAGCCGAAGCTGGCCTCGGCCTCGCGCCGATACTTCAGTTCCTGCCATTTGTTGTAGAGGAAAACGCCGGCCACAAGTACGCCGCCGATCGCCAGGAGGCTGAGCTGCAGTTCACTCATGGTCAGGCGGCCTGCGGTTCTTCCCGAAGCCTGAGCGCTTCCTCGATGTCCACCGCCACTACGCGCGAGACGCCCTGCTCCTGCATGGTGACCCCGACAAGCTGGCTCGCCATTTCCATCGTGATCTTGTTGTGGCTGATGAACAGAAACTGGGTCTGCTTCGCCATTCTGGCCACCAGCTCGCAGAAGCGCTCGGTATTCGCGTCGTCGAGCGGGGCGTCCACTTCGTCGAGCAGGCAGAAAGGCGCCGGATTGAGCTGAAAAAACGAGAAGACGAGCGCGATCGCCGTGAGCGCCTTCTCGCCGCCCGAGAGCAGATGAATGGTGGTGTTTTTCTTTCCGGGGGGACGACCCATGACCTGAACGCCGCAGTCGAGGATCTCCTCGCCGGTCATGATCAGCCTGGCTTCGCCGCCACCGAACAGCGCCGGAAACATCTCGCCGAAATGACGGTTTACCGCGTGAAAAGTGGACTGCAGCGACTCGCGCGTTTCCCGGTCGATCTTGCGGATGGCGTTCTGCAGGGTGTCCAACGCCGCGGTCAGGTCGGCGGACTGCGCGTCAAGAAACTGCTTGCGCTCCTGCCCCGCCGACAGTTCCTCGAGCGCCACCATGTTGATCGCGCCGAGTTCCGCGATGGCATTGGTAAGACGGGTAATTTCGCCCTGCAGCGGCGCCGCCTTCTGGCCCTCTTTCATCGCGGCGACGAGCGCAGCCTCGTCGGCTCCCACCTCCCGAAGCTGCTGGGCGAACTGGTCGTAGTTGATCCGCGCCGCCTGTTCCTTCAGCCTGAGCTCGGCAATGCGGTCCCGAAGCGGCTGCAGATTTTGTTCGCGGGCCAATCTTGTCTCCTCGGCAGATCGCAGCAGATCGGCTGCCCCTTCCTGCCGGTTCCGAACCGTCGCCAGAGCCTGCTCCTGGGCGACCCGTGTCTCGAGCGCCTCTTGCAGCTGGATTCGCAAGCCTCGGTCATCGATGCCGGAAAGTTCGGCCTG
>JBGPLD010000035.1:0-8186 GCA_041486325.1 Gammaproteobacteria bacterium | reverse complement strand
GGTACCCATCGTGCGGAACGACAGGATCGCCGCCGCCTGCGCCAGCGCCTCGATCACCAGGACGCCCGGCATGACCGGATAATTAGGGAAATGACCGGAAAAAAAAGGCTCGTTGATGCTTACGTTCTTTATCGCCAGGAGACGCTTGCCGGGCTCGCATTCGAGCACCCGGTCAACCAGAAGCATGGGATAGCGGTGCGGCAGATGTTCCAGGATCTCTTGGATGTCCATCGCTTCACCCCTTCCTTTTTGCCGGTTTCGAAATCTGCCTTTCCAGCCCGCGGACGCGCTTCACCAGTTGATCGAGACTGCGCAGATGCGCGGCGGTTTTCGCCCATTCGCGATTGGTCGCGATCGGGTAGATGCCCGTGTAGGTTCCGGCCCGTGCGATGGATTTCATTACCACCGTGCCAGCGGATATGGTGACGCGGTCGGCAATTTCCAGGTGACCCAGGATCCGTGCGCCGCCCCCCACCATGCAATCACGGCCTATGCGCGCACTACCGGCAATTCCCACACAGCCGGCAATCGCGGTATGCGCGCCGATGCGCACGTTATGCCCCACCTGGATCTGGTTGTCGAGCTTGACGCCTTCTTCGATGACGGTATCGTCCAGCGCGCCGCGGTCGACAGTGGTATTGGCACCGATCTCCACGTCATCGCCGATCAACACGCGCCCGGTCTGAGGTATCTTTATCCAACGGCCTTTATCGAGCGCAATTCCGAATCCGTCGCTGCCGATAACGACTCCGGCGTGAACGATTGCACGCTTTCCGATCACGCAACGGGAATACACGGTTACCGCGGAGTAGAGATGGCTGTCATCACCGATGCGGACTTCATCGCCGATGGTGCACGCGGAATCGATTGCGACGCGCTCGCCAAGTTGCACTCCCCGGCCGATATGGGAGCCCGGGCCGATCGACGCCGAGGCCGGGACCACGGCTCCGGTCTCGATCACCGCATTGGGGTGAACGCCCGGCGCGGGCCGGATTCCCGGATTGAGCAGTTGCGCCGTACGGGCATAGTAGACATAAGGATCGTCGCAGAGTATGCGGGGCAGGTTCGTGGCGTCGCGATCGGCGCGGGAAACAATCACGGCCGCAGCATGGGTCCCATCAAGATGGCGGCGATACCGGACGTGCGACAGGAACGACAGGTCGCCCGGGCCCGCGTTCTGAAGCGTCGCAATGCGCCGAATCTCGATCTCGGGATTACCGACGAGTTCCCCGCCAAGACGCGAAACGATTTCGCCGAGCCGGAAAATACCCGAATTGAATGGGGTAGCGGGTAGAACGCGGCTTCTCACCGAATCCGCCTTCCGGTCTTTGCCGGTCCGACCGGAACCGGCAAGGCGCCGGGCAGCAGCGATTCTGGTTCCTTTTCGCATGCCGCGCCCCCGCTGCCGAATGAATCTATTTGGCTGGACGTGCGTCGTCCAGCGCCTTGATGACTCTGTCGGTAATGTCGACGCGGATACTTGCCCAAACGACTTGTTCATTTCGAAACACGACATCGAGATTATCAGTTTCTGCGATCTGAATTACCGCGCGTTTGACGCGCTCGAACACGGCTGCCAGTTCTTCGTTCCGCCGCTGGTTCAAGTCCTCGCGGAATTCCCGATCCTTGCGCTGAAAGTCCCGGTTAAGGTCGTTAAATTCCCGTTCGCGCTTCAGCCGGTCCGATTCCGGCATGGTCAATGCGTTCTTCTCGAGGTTTACCTGCATATTCTTGAGTTGCTCGGCCATCTTGGAGAGCTCCTGGTTCCGCTGGAAGAATTCCTGCTCGATTTTTTTCTGCGCCCGCTGTGCCACCGGCGCCTCGCTCAGGATTCGTTCGACGCTCACGAAGCCGATCTTGGCCTGAGCCAGGGCCGGACCGCTGGCCAGCAGGAGGGCCGCAATGGTCCAATGAGTGGCTGGTTTGCCTTTCAAATCGCTCTCCTAACGAATTGAGGAGGTCGCAACCCTCCTCCTTCGCTTGAATTGGGAATTATACCGGGCCATCAGAATACGGTGCCAAGCGTGAACTGAATGTGCTGGATGCTGTCGCCCGGTTTGTTGTTGAGCGGTTTCGCCCAGCTGATTTTCATCGGTCCAACCGGCGAGTTCCACGCAAAACTTACACCGCCAGAGCAACGCACTTCCGCGAGGACTATTTGTTCCGACGAGCCGTAGACTTGCCCGGCGTCGATGAAGGTACCGAGCCGCATCGATTTGTCCTGCCCGCTGCCGGGCAGCGGAAACAGCATCTCAATGGATGCGTTGATCTTGCGAGTGCCGCCCAGGAAACTGCCGTCGGCATCGCGCGGCCCCAGCGAGGCGGTGCGATATCCCCGCACGCTGCCGATCCCGCCGGAGTAGAAATTCTTGAAGAACGGCATTGGCATTCCACCGTATCCATCGCCGGCACCGAGCTCTCCGCTCAGCGCCAGTGTGACGTCCCGTGTGAACGGGTAGAAATACTGGTGCTGGTAGGTGTACTTCCAGTACTCCAGACTTCCCAGCGGTGTCGCCACCTCGAGATTAGCCCGCTCGATTCGCCCTCGGGTCGGCCAATTGCCGCTATCCCGGGTGTCGCGGACCCAGCCGCCGGTGCCTGTCACAGTGTCATAGGAGCTGCCGAATTCATTCTGGAAGTCAATGTAGCGCTGCGGGCTGTCGGCAAAAAGCTGGAGGTCGACATGCTCCACGCCAAATCCGAACAGCAACCTGTCGTATTCCGTATACGGTACGCCGTAGCGCACGGCGCCGCCGAGCGATTTCGTCTTGTAGTCGCCGAGTCCGAGTGCCGTGGCATTGACGTTACGCTGATATATGTCATAACCGCGGCTGACGCCGTCTACCGTGTAGTACGGATCGGTAAAGGACAGCGACGCGACCTTGTTCACCGAACCGCTCATAATCTGAAACGCCAGCGAGTTGCCGGTACCGAAAATATTGCTCTGCTGGATCGAAGCCTGCAGAATGAGACGGTCGACGCTGGAAAACCCCACGCCCATGAGAACCGCGCCGGTCGGTTTCTCCTTGACCCGCAAGTTGACGTCGACCTGATCGGTCGTGCCGGCCACCGCCGGTGTTTCGACTTCCACTTCGCTGAAGTAGCCCGTCCTGTCAACGCGCTCCTTTGAAAGCTTCAGCTTTTGGCTGTCGAAATAACTTCCCTCGAGCTGGCGCATTTCGCGGCGTACCACCTCGTCGCGAGTGCGCGAATTGCCTACGATGTTGATTCGCCGCACGTAGACCCGTCGGCCCGGGTCTATCAAGAAGGTGAAGCTGACCGTTCGCTTGTCCTTGTTGATGTCGGGCGTGGCATTGACATTGGCAAAGGCGTACCCGTCCTGGCCCAGTCTGTCGCTGATTTTCTTGGAAGACTCGGTAAGCTTTTCCCGTGAAAACGGTTCCCCCGCGCTGATCGCGATCAGCGCGCGCAATTGCTCCTCGGGGACGAGCAATTCGCCTCCCAGCTTGACGTCACTTACCGTGTAGATCTCGCCCTCGGTGATGTTGACCGTAATGTAGATGTCGAGCCTGTCCGGCGTGATCGATACCTGGGTCGAATCGATGTTGAATTCCATGTACCCGCGGTTGAGGTAAAAAGATCGAAGCAATTCGAGATCGGCCTGCAGCTTTTGCCGGGAATACTGGTCGTTCTTGGTGTACCAGGTAAACCATCCCGGGGTACGCAACGTGAACAGATCGACCAGCTCCTTTTCGGAGAACGCCCGGTGACCCACGATGTTGATCTGCTTGATTTTCGCGACCTCGCCTTCGTTGATGTTGAAGTTGATCGCGACCCGGTTGCGATCGACCGGCGTGACCGTAGTGGTGATATTCACGCCATACATGCCGCGGGTGAGGTACTGGCGTTTGAGCTCCTGCTCCGCCTGGTCGAGCAGGGCGCGATCGAAGATCCGGCCTTCCTGGAAACCGACGTCGCGAAGTCCCGTCTTCACCTTGTCTTTTTCGAACTCCTTCATGCCCACGAAATCGATCGAGGCGATCGCCGGTCGCTCTTCAACGGTGACAATCAGGACTCTTCCCTGCACTTCCACGCGTACGTCGCGGAAGAAACCCGTTGCGAACAGGGCGCGGATTGCGGCCGCAGCCTTCTCGTTGGTCACGGTCTCTCCGACCTTCAACGGCAGGTAGCTGAAGACCGTGCCGGCCTCGATTCGCTGGATTCCCTCGACGCGGATATCGCGCACCACAAACGGGTCAAACGCCCAGGCGGAACGGGCGACGGCGAGCAGGAAAATCGCGGCCCGCAGCGCGTTAGTCATGAAACGAATGGATTATCCTGCCAACAAGCGGTTGATGTCGTTGTAGAACGCAAAGGCCATCAGGGAAAGCAGCACGGTCAGCCCGAGACGCTGGCTCAGCTCCATCATCCGTTCTGAAACCGGACTGCCTTTGAGAATTTCGACGACATAATACAGCAAGTGTCCTCCGTCCAATAACGGGATCGGCAGCAGATTGAGTACGCCGAGGCTGATGCTGATCAGCGCGAGAAACGCCACGTACGCGCCGATACCCAGTTGTGCGGACTGGCCCGCATAATCGGCGATAGTCACCGGGCCGCTGAGATTTTTCCAGGAAACCTCGCCGATAACCATCTTTCCCAGCATCTTCAGGCTGAACGCCGACGTCTCCCAGGTCCGCTCGAGCGCCATCCGCATCGCCCGAAACGGATCGTAGCGTACCGTCGTTACAAGATTCTTCATTGTCTCGGGATCGACGTACGGCGCCGCCCCGATTCGCCCGAATCGCTCCCCGTTTTGCTGAACGATTTCCGGCCGCAGCTTGACTTCGAACTCCTCGCGACCGCGCAAAATCCTGAGCCGCATGGATTCGCCGGGATGAGCCCGCACGGCCGAAACCACGTCCTCCCAGATTCGGACCAATCCACCCTCGATCGAGATGACGCGGTCGCCGGGCCGCAATCCTTCCACCTCGGCCACGCTTCCCGCCACGATTTTGCCTATGACCGGCGCCACATCCGGCCGGTTCAGCCGGAGACCCATCATAAGCAGCGGATCTCCGTCGAAGCCCTCCATGTCAAACCCCGAAAAATCCAGCGTGCGCGACCTGATACGCTGGCCCGGGTCGAGTACCTCGAGACTTGCCGGCTGCCTTTCCACCGCCAGCTGCAAAAGTTTCCAGCGCACCTCCTGCCAGCTGGTCACGGGCGCGCCGTTGATCTCGAGAATGACGTCGCCTCGCACGAGTCCGCTCCTGGCGGCAAGCGTTTCCGCCCCAGGCGCAGCCACCACGGGCTTCGCTTCCTGTACTCCGCCTACGAACAGCGCCCAGTAGAAAACAATCGCCAGCGCGAAATTCGCCGCCGGCCCGGCAACGACGATCGCCGTTCGCCGCCAGACGCTCTGGCGGTTGAATGCCCGGTGCGCGTCGCCGGGTGGAACGGGACCTTCGTGCTCGTCCAGCATCTTGACGTAACCGCCCAGGGGCAACGCGGCCACCACCCACTCCGTACGGTCCGGGCCGCGCCGGATCCGCCACAGCGGCTTGCCGAAGCCGATCGAAAAGCGCAGCACCTTGACTCCGCACAAGCGCGCGACCAGATAGTGGCCGTACTCGTGAAATACGATCAACACGCCGAGCGCACCCACGAAAGCGAGAACGGTGATGATCAGATTCATGCGGCGTTGGAGTTCAGGCTCGTGACGATCTGACACGCGCGAATTCGCGCCAGAGCGTCTGCGGCGAGCACGTCCTCAAGGCTTGCAAGCGCGCTCGCGGGAACGCTTGCCAGGGTCTCCTCGATGACCGCCGTGATGCGCAGGAACGGCAGGCGCCGATCAAGGAACGCCGCCACCGCGACTTCGTTGGCGGCGTTGAGAATGGCCGGCGCCGAGCCTCCGTTTTGCAGCGCCTCGTAACCGAGCCTCAGCGCAGGAAAGCGCTCAAAGTCAGGTTGCTCGAATGTCAGAGTGCGGATGCGGAAGAGATCAAGCGAAGATACGCCTGCCTCGATGCGCTCGGGAAAGGCAAGCGCCTGGGCGATCGGCGTGCGCATGTCCGGATGCCCGAGCTGTGCGATCACGGAACCGTCGGCGTATTCGACCATCGAATGAACCACGCTCTGCGGGTGCACTACCACCTGAATCTGTTGCGGGTTTGCTCCGAATAACCAATGCGCCTCGACAATCTCCAGAGCCTTGTTCATCATCGTTGCCGAATCCACCGAAATCTTGCGTCCCATTACCCAGTTCGGGTGCGCGCAGGCTTCATCCGGCGTCACGCGGTGCAATTCGGCGCGCGGCCTCGCGCGGAACGGACCGCCGGAACCAGTGAGCAGAATCCTTCGAATACCTCTGGCAGCAAGGCCGCCCGAAGCGAACGGCGGCAGGCACTGGAAGATGGCGTTATGCTCGCTGTCGATCGGCAGCAGCATCGCGCCGCTGGCGCGCACCGTTTCCATGAATACCGGACCGGCGCTCACCAGCGCTTCCTTGTTCGCGAGCAGTAGCTTCTTACCGGTCCGTGCTGCCGCCAGCGTCGCACTCAGCCCGGCCGCCCCCACGATGGCTGCCACGACGCAATCCACATCGGGCAAAGACGCCACCTCAAGCAGCCCCGCCTCGCCCCCGACTACCCTGGCAGGTACTCCGTAGGCGGAAAGGCGCTCGCGCAATTGCGAAATGCGCGACACATCCACCAGGCAGGCATAGTCAGGCCGAAAGCGCCTGCAAAGCTCGGCCAACTCGTCGGCCCGGCGGTGGGCGGCCAGCGCAACCACCCGGAACCGGTCCGGATGACGACCGATGACTTCGAGGGTGCTCGCGCCGATCGAACCGGTCGCTCCGAGTATCGTTATATTCTGCACGGCACTCATGCAAGAAACGCCAGAACCGCAAGCGGTAACACCGGCGCCAACGCGTCGATGCGGTCAAGCACTCCGCCATGGCCCGGCAGGAGCGTTCCACTGTCCTTGACTCCCGCCTCGCGTTTTATCAGAGATTCGAAAAGATCGCCAATAATGCCCGCGAGGGCGAGTCCGAGCAGAAGGAGCACCATCCACGCCGCCCCCGCAGGGGCTTCGCCCACCCACGCGGGCATGCTGGCCGTGCCGCCGAATCGGATCCAGGCCGTTGCGTACAGCATGACCGCAATGAGCGCCCCGGTGACACCTTCCCAAGTCTTGCCCGGACTGATTGCGGGGGCCAGTTTGCGCCTGCCGAAGCGCCGCCCGGCAAGATAGGCCGCGGTGTCGGATGTCCACACCAATCCCATGACAGAAAGCAGAAGGACGGGTTCGATGTTCCGGAGATCGATGAGAGCGACCAACGCCGGCACCAGCACGATCAACCCGGCGGCGAGCAGTACGGTTCTCCCGGCGCCGCTGGGACCGCGCCAGATCCAAAGGGGCGCCAGAACGAGCCAGAAGAACGCGGCGGCGTAATAGACCGGCATCGGCGCATGCACGCCATTTGCCGGGAGGCCGTGGATGGTCGCGAGTGAGCCCCCAACCGCCAAGACGATCATGACATAGAGGCAGCGGCCTGGCTTTGCGAGCGCCGCGAGCGCTCCCCATTCCCATGCCGCAATTCCGGAAATCACGGCGCAAAACGCGATCCAGCCGTACGCAGGAAGCAGAAACAGGGCTGCAAGAAAGACCGCTAGCAGTATCACCGCCGTAAGCAAGCGCGTTCTCAACATGGGGCCGGAATTTCCGTCCCCAACGCTGCCAGAGACGTTATGCGAATCTCCGTCGGCCGGGGGCCCCACGCTCCGCATCCTCGATCTGATCGCTGGTCCGCCCGAATCGCCGCTCGCGCTGTTGAAACCAGGAAATCGCAAGGTCAAGCTGCTTGGCATCGAAGTCGGGCCACAGTGTCGGCGTGAAGTACAGCTCGGTGTATGCCAATTGCCATAGCAGAAAATTGCTGATGCGCTGCTCCCCCCCCGTACGGATGAACAAGTCCGGTTCGGGTGCATAGTTGAGCGCAAGCTCTGACGCAAGCTGCTCCTCGCTGAATCCGGCGGCCGGCACCGGCTGGCTGCGCACCAGCTTCGTCATGGCCTGCAGCAGATCCCAGCGCCCGCCGTAATTCGCGGCAATCGTCAGCGTGAGGCCCAGGTTGGCCGAGGTCAGAGCCTCGGCGCGGCGGGCAAGTTCGAAGGCACGCTCGCCAAAGGGCTCGAGATCTCCGATGAATTTCAGCC
>JBGPLD010000034.1:0-8254 GCA_041486325.1 Gammaproteobacteria bacterium | reverse complement strand
TCAGATGGCCTACATCGTCACCGAGAGCTGCATCAAGTGCAAGTATACCGATTGTGTAGACGTCTGCCCGGTCGATTGCTTTCGCGAAGGCCCCAACATGCTGGTGATCGATCCGGAGGAGTGCATCGACTGCACGCTGTGCGTTCCGGAGTGCCCGGTCGAGGCGATCTTTGCCGAGGATGACGTGCCGCCCGGGCAGCGCGACTGGATCCCTCTCAATGCCGAACTCGCCAAGACCTGGAAGCCCATCGTCGAGCGCAAGGACGCTCCGGTGGACGCTGACGAATGGACGAAAGTGAAGGACAAGAAGCACTTGCTCGAGCGTTAGCGGCTGCCCGCCTTCGGCGCGCGATTGGCTTGACCGAAAGGGGACGATCGCGTATAAGGAGGGCCGCAGGATCCTCCAAAGCAGCGAAATTGCTGATCCGTAATCACCGCTACGCGGTACTCATCAGAACGTCATTTCTCTACTCTTGAAGTTCCCGCATTCGGGCGCAAGCCCTTTCTTTAATTTTTGTCAGGAAAAGCAGATATGGCAACCGGTACAGTGAAATGGTTCAACGACGCTAAAGGCTTTGGCTTCATCACCCCCGACGGCGGCGGCAAGGATGTGTTCGCGCATTTCTCCGCGATCCAGGGCGGCGGCTTCAAGTCCCTCAAGGAAAACCAGAAGGTGTCTTTCGAAATCACCACGGGTCCCAAGGGCGAACAGGCCAACAACATCAGGCCGGTCGAGTAACAGAGCCTGAAATGAAATAGCCCGGGAAGCCGGGCTTTTTTTCGCCCACTACTGTGCTGCGCCCGCGGTGCGGAGCTAGATGGGGACTCTCGTTCCGAGCTCGATAACACGCTCGGGCAGCAGCTTGAAATATTCCGCAGTGGCGGGGCTGTTGCGCTGCATCCAGTGGAACAGCTCCCTACGCCAAGTAAAGAGGCTCGGTTTCGCCGCGCGCGCGATCGTGGATTTCCCGAGAAAGAAAGTAGTCTGCATCGGCTCGAACGCTATGCCGTGTCGCTTGAGCAGTCCGAGCCCCTTCGGCACGTCCGGTTCCTCCATGAACCCGTAATGTAGCGCGGCCTGATAGACGCGGCCGCGCTCTATTACGCGCACTTCAGTGCGCTCGGCGTCGGCCACCCGCGGCACATCCGCATCGACGATCGTGAGGAACACGATGCGCTTATGCAGCACCTTGTTGTGCTTGAGGTTGTGCAGGAGTACCGTCGGCACGGCGCCGCGGTCGGGCGAGAGATAGACGGCGGTGCCCTCCACGCGCGGAATTTCGGGACCGCACAGCTTGAGAAAATCGTTCACCGGTATGCGCCGGCGCGCCTCGTGCGAGGTGAGAATCGTCTCGGCGCGCTTCCAGGTAGTCAGCATGATGAAAAGCGCCGCGCCGCAGGCAATCGGGAACCAGCCGCCGTCGGCAAACTTGGTGGCGTTCGCCGCAAAGAACACGAGCTCTGCAACACCGATCGCCGCGAGCAAGGCGAAAAATATCGGATTCGGCCGCTTGGACAGCGAGAGCGCGACCACCGCGACCAGAGCCGTGGTGAGCACCATCGTCCCCGATACTGCAATGCCGTAGGCCGAGGCGATGGCGCTCGAGGTCTTGAAACCCAGCACAAGCAGAATCACCAGCACCAGCATGGCCCAGTTCACCTGCGGGATGTAGATCTGGCCACGCTCGGTCTCGGAGGTGTGCCGGGTCGGAACGCGCGGCAGGTAGCCTAGGCGCGTGGCCTGCTGCGTCACCGAGAACGCTCCCGAAATTGTTGCCTGCGAGGCAATCACGGTCGCCATCGTGGCGAGCGCGACCAGCGGCAACAGCAGTTCCTGGGGCGCGAGCAAATAAAAGGGGTTCTTCATCGCGGCGGGATCGCGCAGCGCAAGCGCTCCCTGTCCGAAGTAATTGACCATCAGCGCGGGAAACACCAGGCCGAACCACGCGAGGCGGATCGGCGCCGGTCCGAAGTGGCCCATGTCGGCGTACAAGGCTTCCGCGCCGGTGATTGCCAAGAATACCGCGCCAAGCACGAGGAAGGTGAGCGCGGGCGAATGCACGGCAAAGCCCAGCGCGTGCCTCGGATCGAGTGCCGCGAGCACCACGGGAGTCTGCGCGATCGAGACCGCGCCCAACGCGGCGATCGCCAGAAACCAGATTACGGTCACCGGCCCGAAGAGTTTTCCCACTGCGCCCGTGCCGCGGCTCTGGATCGCGAACAATCCGACAAGAATTCCGATCGTAATCGGCACCACCCATTGCTCGAACGCGGGCGTCGCCACCGACAGCCCTTCGACCGCCGACAGCACCGAGATCGCCGGCGTGAGTATCGCGTCGCCATAGAATAACGATGCACCGAAGATGCCAATCATTGCCACCGTCCAGGCAATGCGCGGTCGCTCGCGGGTGAGGCGCCCGGCGAGTGCGAGCAGCGCAAGGATGCCGCCTTCGCCGCCGTTATCGAAGCGCAGCACAATCGCGACGTATTTCAGCGAGACAACCAGTGTGAGCGACCAGAACATCAGCGACAGCACGGCGAGCACGTTCGCTTCGTTGAGCGGCAGACCGTGGGGCCCGCTGAACGCCTCCTTGAAGGCGTACAGGGGGCTGGTACCGATGTCGCCGTAGACGACACCGAGCGCCGCGAGAGTCAGAACCGCCAGCGAGGACTTGCCGTTGGACGAACTGGAGGGCGCGCTGTTGTTGGAGAGGTTGTAGGCCATGGAGTCACCCGATTTGGCCGAAGAGAGCGCCCACTATACGCTCGCATATGGTGCGATGCAACATCATGAATTCCCGGTGCCTCAAGGACGTGGCTGTGCCTATCGCACACGCTCGATCCACGGATGGAATTATGCCGTAAATATATGATAAATATTGTATTAAAACTCAACAGGCACCATCAGCAAGCGCAAAAACTGGGACCCCGAACGAAGTGCTATTCGTACGGCCCGGCGCGGACCTTGCCGCGGAACACCCGATACGCGAACACCGTATAGCCGATGATGAATGGCAGGACGAGCAACGCGCCCCAAAGCACGACCTCCAGCGACGCCGGGTGGGCGGCCGCCTCCCAGATCGTAATCCTGTCGATCACAAGATAGGGGAACAGGCTGTATGCGAGGCCCGCGAACGCGAGCGCGAAAATCGCCACGCTGCCGGCGAGCGGCGCCCACTCGCGCGCCGAGACGCCACGGGCGAGTTGGCCGGTGGAGACCCACACCCAGAACCCGCAGGCGATGCTCGCGGCGGGCAGCAGCATCAGCGCAAGCGTGCGCGGAAAATCGAACCATTTCACCTGCACGGTGGGACTGATCGCCGGCGTGACGAGACTCACAAGCGCGACTCCGAGCGCCACCCACGCCAGGCCCCAGCGCGCCCAGGCGAAAGCCTTTTTCTGCAGTTGGTGTTCGGTGCGCAGGATCAGCCAGGTCGCCCCGAGCAGGACGTAGCCGCCGCAGAGCGCGGCGCCTACCAGCAGCGAGAACAGCAAGTAACCGAATCCCGCTTCGAAGCCGGTGACATAGCGCCCGAGCATTATTCCTTGCGCGAACGAAGCGACGAACGATCCGAGCCAGAACAGCCAGTTCCACAGCTCGCGTTGCCAGCCTTGGGCCTTGACGCGGAACTCGAATGCGACGCCGCGAATCATCAGTCCGATGAGCATCCCCGCCAACGGCAGGTAGAGCGCGCCGAGGATGACGCCGTGCGCGGCGGGAAATGCGACCAGCAGGATGCCGATGCCGAGGACGAGCCAGGTCTGGTTCGCATCCCAGAACGGCCCGATCGAAGCCACCATCACGTCCTGCTCGCGCGCATCGGCCGCGGGCATCAGCATGCCGACCCCGAGGTCGTAGCCGTCCAGGACCACGTAAGCGAGGATCGCCGCGCCCATGAGGGTGGCGAAGATGACCGGCAGGGCCGTGCTCATGCCTGAGCTCCCGCGGTGGCCGGGGCGGACGCGGCCGCGCCGTCGCTGCCGTATCCGGCGAGATGGGTCAGCACGACGATATAGGCGAGGAGCATCGCGCTATAGGTAACCGCGTAGCCGGTGAGGCTTGCGCCGAGCATAGCCTCGGGCACGCGCCCCGCCGCGTCTGCGGTGCGCAGCACGCCGGTGACGAGCCACGGCTGGCGGCCCATTTCGGTGACGATCCAGCCGGCGAGCGTCGCCACCCAGCCGGAAAAGGTAAATCCGGCGAACGTCCACAGCATCCAGCCCGGCGCGGCGCGGACGCCGCGCGTTGCCCATGCACCCAGCCACGCAAGAGCGAGCATCAATACGCCTGCCCCGACCATGATGCGGAAGGCCCAGAATACCGGCGCGACCGGCGGTGCGTCCGGCGCAAACGCGTCGATTCCCCGCAACTCCGCTTCGGCGTCGTGCTTCAGGATCAGGCTCGCTCCCTTCGGGACCGCGATCTCGAAATCGTTATTCCGCGTCGCCTCGTTCGGCAGCGCAAAGAGCACCAGCGGAACGCCGCGTCCGGTGTGCCAGATCGCCTCGATCGCCGCGATTTTCGCCGGCTGGTGCTCGAGCGTGTTGAGCCCGTGGAAGTCGCCGACCGCGATCTGAATCGGCGCAAGCACGGCGGCGACGACGATGCCGGTGCGCAGCGTCCTGCGCGCCGCGGCATCGCCCTGGACCCGCAGCAGCCGCCACGCCGAGAGTCCCGCCATCACGAACGCCGCGGTCAGCCCGGAGGCGAGCAACACGTGCGTGAAACGGTAGGAAAACGAGGGATTGAAGATTACCTGCCACCAGCTGCCGGCGATCAGCGCGCCGTTCAAGGTAACGTGCCCGGCCGGGGTCTGCATCCAGGAATTGAGAGCGAGGATCCAGAAAGCAGATAACGTGGTCCCCGCGGCGACCAGTATCGTCGCCCCCATGTGCATCCAGCCCGGAACGCGGTTCATGCCGTAGAGCATTACGCCGAGGAAAGTCGCCTCGAGGAAGAATGCGGTCAGCACCTCGAAGGCGAGCAGCGGGCCGGCGACGTTGCCTACGGTGTTCATGAAGCCGGGCCAGTTGGTGCCGAACTGAAACGACATCGTGATGCCCGAAACGACGCCCATCGCGAACGAGAGAGCAAAGACCTTCGTCCAGAGCTGGTACGTCGCCAGCCAATGGGGATCGCCGCTGCGCGCGTAGCGAGCGCGGAAATAGACGAGGATCCAGCCGAGCGCAATCGTAATGCTCGGAAAAAGGATGTGAAACCCGATATTCAGGCCGAACTGCGCTCGGGCGAGGAGGACGGCGTCGGTAGCTTCCAAGGCGGCGGGGGCTAGAGGAAGACTCTCGTATTCTATCCGACCGGCAAGCGGCTAGCGCGGGGAGGATTTCAGCATACTGCCGCGCGCATTCCCTGCGCGGCTACTGTTCCTGCACGATGCCGTTGCGGCCGATGAACGCCGCCCAGTTGTCGCGTTCCTTCTTCAAGTCGGCGGCGAAGAGGTCCGGCGTGTCGAACACGGGCACCAGCGCCTGGGCATTGAGCTTTTCGGCCAGTGCCGGCGATTTCATCGCCTTGACGATTTCGGCGCTCAGGCGATTTACGATGGCCGATTGCGTGCCCGCCGGCGCGACCACGCTGAAAGAACTCACGACCTTAACCCCGGAGACGCCGGCCTCGGCCAGAGTAGGTATGCCGGGCAGCAGGCTCGTGCGCTCTGTCACCGCGATCGCCTTTGCCTTCCCCGACTTGATATGCGGCAGTGCCGAGGCGATGTCGGGAAACATGAACATCACGTTGCCGCCGAGAAAGTCCTGATACGCTTGCCCCATGCCCTTGTAGGCGACGTGCAGGAAACGCGCGCCTGAGACTTCCTCGATCATGCGCACGCCGAGATAAGTTGTGCTCCCCGTTCCTGCCGAACCGAACGCGATCTTTCCGGGCTCGCGCTTGCCCAGCGCCACTAGATCGGCGAGCGTCTTCACATTCGCGGAGGGATGCACGCAGATCACCATGGGGCCGATGACGCCGCGGGCAACCGGAGTGAAGTCGCGTTCGGCGTTGTAGGGAAGGTTCTTGAACAGGCTCGGGTTGATCGAGAGCGCGGGATTCGCCGAGACGAGGAAGGTATAGCCGTCGGGCGCGGCCTTTGCCACCGCCTCCGCGCCGATGTTGCCGCTCGCCCCCGGCCGGTTCTCGACGACGAACTGCTGCTTCAGCGCGTCGCCCAGCGCCTGCGCGAGCAGCCGCGCGTACAGGTCGGTGCCGCCTCCCGGCGAGGAGGGCACCACCAGCTTGACCGGCCGCGCGGGCCAGGTGTCCTGAGCCGCGACGTTTGCCGCAATCAGCGCGAGGCAGGCACCGAACGCGGCGCCTTGGGCCTTGTGGCCCATGTCGGTCACGCGGGACGCGGCGCGGCCGGCTTGCCCTCGTCCAGACTCAAGGCGCCCGCGCCGAAAACCATCATGTACAGCAGGCCGCCCATGATTCCCAGATTCTTGAGGAAATTGTTGAGCTGGGCCACCATCTGGGGAGGTTCGAAGGTCCAATAGGCGTGGAAGATCGGCGTCAGGACAACCACGAAGACGAACAGGGCGGTGGCGACGATTCGCGTTTTCCAGCCGAGAATGAGCAGCAGACCGCCGCCGATCTCGATGATCAGCGCTACAACGAGAAGCACGTCGGCAACGGGCATCCCGTTCTTGGTCATGTAGGCGGCCGAAGCGCTGAATGCCAGCGCCTTGCGTACGCCCGCGACAATGAAAAGGGCCGCCATCAGCAGGCGGCCGGCGAGCAGCATCCAGGATTGCGCAGCAGGGTTCACGGTTTCCTCCTCCTCAGAAGTAAGTTCAACCGGGTTCCAGTATAGGCCCAAACCGAAAGCTGCAGCCGGGGCGAATGTCGCGTGGAAGCGAGCGGCGGCGTGTTCCGCGCTAAAGTAGGCGGAAATGGACGCGGCCGCCGGATTCCCCGCTTTGCCGAAGCGGCAGCTTTTTGAGCGCCTCGCGCAAGGCCACGCCGCGCACGTTACCGTCGTCACGCCGAACCAGCGTCTTGCCGCCGCGCTCGCGCGCGACTTCGACTCGCAGCAGATCGCGCGCGGCCTCACGTGGTGGGAATCGGCCGACATCCTGCCGTTCTCCGCGTTCGTCGAGCGGCTCTACGAGGACGCGCTTTACTCGGAACTTGCGACCCGGCTCCCGATCCTGCTCTCGGACGCGCAGGAACAGGCGCTCTGGGAAGAGGTAATCACAAGGAGCGACGCGGGCAAGGCGCTGCTCTCCGCGCCGAGCGCGGCGGCGGAATCACGAAAAGCCTGGCAGATCGCGCACGCGTGGAAATTGACGCCGCGGCTGAAAGGCTATCCCGCAAACGACGACGCCAAGGCCTTTGCCGACTGGGCCTGGCGCTACGAGGGCATCACGAAGCGCGACCGCCATATCGACCGCGCGCGTCTTCCCGAAATCGTCGCGCCGCATCTTGCGCACGCCTCGGTTCACAAGCCGAATACGCTTGTCGCCTACGGCTTCGATATCGTCACGCTCCAGCAGCGGGAGTTTCTCGCCGCGCTCGGCGCCGCCGGCGCGGACCTGTTCGCCTGCGGGCCGGACGAGCGCGAATCCGGGGCGCGCCGCGTCGCGCTCACTTCGGCGAAGGACGAAATCCAAGCCGCGGCGAGGTGGGCCCGCGCGCGGCTGGAAGCGAACTCGAAAACGCGAATCGGCATCGTCGTTCCCGACCTCGCCAGATCGCGCAACGCCGTGCGGCGCATCTTCGCCCGGGTGATGGAGCCCGCGCACTTGCTGCCCGGTGACGAAAAAAGAACGCTGCCGTTCAATATTTCCCTCGGCGAACCGCTCATCTCTTATCCACTCGTCGCCGCCGCGTTTCTCGCGCTCGACCTCGCCCGCGGCGAAGTCGAATTCCTCCGTGCGAGCCGCCTGATCCGCTCGCCGTTCATCGCCGGAGCGGAATCCGAGCTGGCGAATCGCGCGCGGCTCGATGCCGGGCTGCGCAAGGCGGTGGGAGCGAAAACCGATATTGCGCGCCTGCGCCGCGCGATCGCGAAGCTCACCGCCTCGGACAACCGCTACGGCGTGCCTGCGTGTCCGATTCTTTCGCGCCGCTTCGCCGATCTCGCGAAATTCGCAAAGGAAGATCTCTCCGGCTCCAGGCGCCCGGCCCAGTGGGGCAAAGCGATCTCCCTGGTGCTCGATCTCGTCGGCTTTCCCGGCGAACGCGATCTCGACTCCGCCGAATACCAGGCGCTGAAAAAATTCCACGAGGCGATCGCCGGCT
>JBGPLD010000033.1:0-8261 GCA_041486325.1 Gammaproteobacteria bacterium | reverse complement strand
TTCCGGCGCCGGATCCCGCAAGCGTGCCCACCACCAGTCCGCCGCCGGCGCCCGCGGCCGCGCCGCTTTGTCCGCCGATTGCAGCGCCGGCCACTGCGCCCACCGCGGTGCCGAGCGCGGCGCTTTTCGCAGTGCTTTCGGCGGCGGCCTCGTTGGCGTTGGTTCCGCCAATCTGCACGTCCGCATACTGCCGGCAATCCATGTCGTCCGCGCGGAACCGGTCGAAACTCTTGCCCGTGCCCGGCAGTGCCATCACGCTGGGGCCGCTGGGGACGGTCGCGCACGCGCCCAGCAGGAGCGCGCCGGCGAGAATTGAAAATCGCATCCTGCTATTCATGATGGTAGACCTCTTCAGCCGCCGGACGCCGGCTGCGGCGTCACACGCTGCCAGCCTCCTGGGCATTCCTTGACGTAGGGGTAATAGGTCTTCGATTCCGCGCAGAAGTACCAGTATCCCTGGGTCTGCGGAGCAGGCCCGGGAGCCGCCTGCGGATTGCCTTGCTCGACGTATACCGGCGGAGACGCCGGCACGGCCACGACCGCGGGTGGGTAGCCGTAAGGATAGTAAGGACCGTAAAACCAGGGAACATAAACCGGGCCGCCCACGAATATCCCGAAGCGCACAGACCCGCCGTGATTTCCGGCGAATGCAGGTGCGTTTGCTGCGGTCCCGAACAGAATCAAGGTCAACGTCAAGGCTGCCTTCATTCGTTTCATGATTGCACCTTCCGTCCGAAAATACAGCTGCATGCTAGCAAAGCCGGATTGCCGTTTTGGTAACTAATTGTCACAAAATGTGACGTGCTGCGAATTGCCATATCGACCCCGGCCCAGCAAAATTACTGCTCACCTGTCCGCGTCAATCGATCTTCGCCCCGGAGCGCTTCACGACATCCGCCCATTTTGCGGAGTCCTTCCTGATCGTTTCGGCGAAATCCTCGGGCGTTCCGCCGGCAGGCTCGTCCCCGATCTCGCCGAATCTTGCCTTGAAGAGCGGCGAGGCGATGGCGTTGTTGACAGCAGAATTTAGCCTGTCGACGATGGTTCTCGGCACCCGGGCCGGCGCGATCACGCCACTCCAGGTGGTCGCCTCGTAGCCCGCGACTCCCGCCTCGGCGATCGTCGGAAGATCCGGAAATCCGGGCGAGCGCCGCGGCCCGCTTACGGCGAGCGCGCGCACTTTGCCCGATTTGGCGTATGGCGCAATAGAATTCAGGCTCTCGAACATCAGCTGCACGTGCCCCGCGATCAAGTCGTTGATCGCCATCGCGCCGCCCTTGTACGGCACGTGCACGATGTCCGTCCCGGTCATCAGCTTGAACAACTCGCCGCCGACATGGCCCGGCGAACCGTTGCTCGAGGACGCGTTCGTCAGCTTGCCCGGGTTCTTCTTCGCGTAATCGATCAGATCCTGGACCGAATTGACCGGGAGAGAGGGCGATACCGCGAGCAGCAGATGCCCGCGAGTCACAAGCGCGATCGGCTGGAGGTCGCGTTCGATGTCGTAGGGAAGCTTGCTCACCATGTGACGCGTGATCGCCATCGCCCCGACCGGCCCCATGCCGATGGTGTAGCCGTCGGGGGCGGACTTGGCGACCAGATCGATGCCGATGGTGAGCGCCCCGCCCGGACGATTTTCGACCACGATCTGCTGGCCCAGGTTCTTTGAGAGTTCAGGAGCGAGAATGCGCGCGACCGTGTCGGTCGCGCTCCCCGCGGCCTGGGGGACGATGAAGCGCACGGGGCGCTCCGGATATTCGGCGGCCGCGCCGGCCGCGAGCGACCACATGGCCGCCGCGATCAACGTTGATGAGGCGAATCGTGTGCTTCTGTTCATGCTTTCCCCTTTGCGGCTGCTCGAGATTGCCGAAACTCAGTCGATGGTGATGCGCGCATCCCGGATCACCTGGGTCCACTTCGCAATGTCGGCCTTGATGAAAGCGGCGAACTGCTCCGGCGTGCTGCCTCCGACTTCGATTCCCTGGCTGCGCGTGCGCTCCCTGATTTCGGGCAGATTCAGGATCCTCACGATTTCGCCGTTGAGCTTCTGAACGATTTCCCTGGGCATGCCCGCTGGCGCCAGCAAACCGTACCAGGTATCGATGTCGATCGGATAGCCGAGCTCGGTCAGGGTCGGAATTTCCGGCGCAAGCGGCGAGCGCTTCGAACTCGCCACGGCGAGCCCGGTCAGCTTGCCCGACTGGACGTGCGGCAGGGGCAACAGAATGACGTTGAAGGCGACCGACACTTCACCCGCCAGCAATGCGGTCATCGTCGGGGCCGCGCCCTTGTACGGCACATGCACCATGTCGATTCCGGCCATCTGCTTGAGCTGCTCCGCGGCAATGTGCTGCGGGCTGCCGTTGCCGTTCGATGCATAGGTGAGCATTCCGGGATGGGCCTTGGCGAACTGGATGAGGTCGGCGACAGACTTCACCGGCACCTTCGGATGCGCGGCGAACAGATTGGGCTGCGTCGCCACGCGCGAGATTGCCTCGAAGTCCTTCACCGGGTCGTAGGGAAGCTTGGGGTACAGGCCCACGTTCAGCGCCAGCGGGCTGTTTCCCCCCATGAGCAGCGTGTAGCCGTCGGGCACCGCCTTGGCGGCGGCTTCGGTGCCGATATTGCCGTTCGCGCCGGACTTGTTCTCGACCACGACCGGCTGTCCCCATGCCTCGGTCAGCTTCTGCCCGATCATTCGCGAGAGGAAATCGTAGCCGCCCCCGGCGGGGAACGGAGCGATTATCCTGATCGCCCGGTTTGGATAGCCTTGCGCGGCGCCGGCCGTCTGGCCCTGGGCGAATGCACCGGCGCTCCCCCCCAAGGCACAGAACGCCACGATTGCGAACATGCCGCGGCCAATGTGCATTTTAGTGCCGTTCGAATTCACGATTGCCTCCTGATTTTTATTCCGGGCGGATGCCGGCTGCCGTGGCGACCCTTGCCCATTTCTCGATTTCGGATTTGATGAATGCCGCAAACTCCTCGGGCGTGCTGCCGACCGGCTCCGCGCCGTCGGCCGCCAGGCGCTCCCTCACGTCGGGGAGCCGCAGCGCCCGGACCATCTCGACGTGCAGTTTCGCCACGATCCCGCGCGGCGTTCCAGCCGGCGCGAGCACCCCATACCATTGGGTCGAGTCGTAGCCCGGCAACCCGGATTCCGCGATCGTCGGAACATCGGGCAGCGCCTCGCTGCGCCTGGCGCTCGTGACCGCGAGCGCGCGCAGCTTTCCCGCCTTGATGTGCGGCAGCGCGGTGAGTACGTTCGGCGTCATGACCGTGACCTCGCCCGCGAGCAGGTCCACGATCCCCGGCGTCGTGCCCTTGTATGGAAAGTGCACGAGATCAATTCCCGCCATGCTTTTCAGGAGCTCGATCGACATCTGCGGCGAGGTGCCGATCCCGGCGGAGGCGAAATTGATCTGACCCGGTCGCTGCCTGGCAAGCGCGATCAACTCCCTGACCGTTCTTACCGGAAGCGAGGGATGCACGACCAGCACGTTCGGCAGCGACGCCGCCTGCGTAATCGGCGCGAAATCACGCACCGGGTCATACGATACCTTTTTGAACATGATGGAGTTGATCGCAAGCGTGCTCGCCGCCATGACCAGCGTGTAGCCGTCGGGGGCCGATTTCGCGGCGAGCTCGATGCCTATCATCTGGCCCGCGCCCGGGCGGTTGTCCACGACAAACTGCTGGCCCAGCGATTCGGAGAGCTTCTGCGCAAGCGAGCGGGCGATGATGTCCGTGCCGCCGCCCGCGGCAGAAGGCACGATGAAGCGCACGGGTTTGGACGGATATCCGGCCTGCGCGGCCACCCCGATTGGAAGCAGCGCGAACAGAAAGGGCAGCGCTTTGATCTGAAAACGGAGCATGCAGACGATTCTTGCCCTGAGGATTCCGCAGGCTTTTCGTGCACCGGGAAGGTTGAATCCTAGCATGACGGCAAAGCCGCGCCAGCCTGACATGGCCAGGCTCCGGGTCTGTAGTGCGCAGGAACAGCTATTGCAAATTCCGGTGAAGTTCGTTCCTAGGAATCGAAGCTGGCCGAACGCTTGGGACCCTTCAATAGCAATTGGTATCGCTCGTCGATTTTCCGTGCCCGTTCGTCCGCCTTCAAGCGCTCCGTTATGTCGGTCACGACTCCCAGGCGGGCGGGCCGGCCGTCGAATTCAAAATTGAATGACACGATCTGAACATCAATCAGTTCGCCGCTTTTTGTTACGTGCCGCCAGACCCGATGCATGTAGGAATCGCTCTTATCCTTGAACGCACTCAGGAGTTGCGACACGTCATCGTCAGGACGTAACTGGTCGGCCGTCATCGCCAGGAATTCCTCCCTGGAATACCCGTAGTGCTTGACGGCCGCTTCGTTGACCGCGAGGAATGCAAGGGTCTTGGAATCCACGACCCACATCGAATGAGGATGCACGTGGAAAAGCGTGCGATAGCGTGCTTCACTTTCCTCGATCGCCTTGTGCGCGCGTGCCTGCCCGGTCATATCCTTGCCGATGCCGCGATATCCCTTGAAATTCCCGTCGCCGTCAAAAACGGGGTCTCCGCTGACGCTCAAATAGCGCAGCTCGCCCGATTTGTCGTAACGCAGAAACACGAAGTCGGAAAACGGCTCGTGTCGTTCCAGTTTGGCCCGGTGCTGCTCCCACGCCCTGCCGGGAAGAGGGCCGAGTCCGGAAAGTTCCCAGCGGGCCTTGCCAACCGCGTCTTGCGGATTGAAATTCGTTTTCTCAAACCCGGGCAACTCGAGGAAACGAAACTGCGCGTCCTGCTCCCAATACCAGTCCGAGCCCATCTCCACCATGCGGCGGAAACGCTCTTCGCCGGCCCGAAGCGCCTGCTGGGCCTGCTTGTGCGCGGTGATATCGTGAATCACCGAGACGGAGCATCTGGGCACTCCGGGGCGACCACGAACGACGGTAACTACGATTTGAACCGAAATCTGCGATCCGTCTTTGCGCAGGTAGCGCTTATCGTGGGTGCGAGCATCGCTGTTCCCGGAAAAAAGTTGCCGCCGGAAATGTTCATTGGACTCAATATCGTCCGGATGGGTGATATCCTGAAACGTCTTTTGCCGCAACTCTTCCTCGTTGTAGCCGGTCATCCGGCAAAACGCACCGTTCACCCGCAGAAAGCGCCCGCTCTCCGAAGAGACGGCAATTCCAGTTGCCGCCTGATCAAAGAGCGAACGGAACAGCTCGTCCGTTTCCGGCAGAGTGTCCTCGTCGTCTCGATGTCCGGATGACGACACGGTTGACGGAGAGTGGTCGATTTTGGACCCTTCGCCCGTAAATTTCGGAGTAAGGAGATTCATATGAGAAAGAAAGCAAGATAGATGCCAAGAAAATCCGGGACTTGCTGTTTTAGGGACAAGCCTGACCGGGAAAGATCTGCGATGCAGGGTTCCCCTCCCCATCGATGCATTTCTGCAGCGGCAGCGAGGAGCCTGCCACCGGCGTCACTGAATTTCTATCTTTCCGGCCTCGACGACCCGCTTCCATTTTCCGATTTCGCTTTCCACGCGGCTGCGCATCTGCTCGGGAGTGCTCGCGCCCGGCGCGCCGCCCCATTCGGCGAAGCGCTGCCCGATGTCGGGCAGCGTCAGGATGCGCCGCACTTCCTGGTTGAGCCGCTCGAGCACCGCGGATGGCATGCCCGCCGGTCCGGCGATTCCCAGGAATGAATCCGCCTCGTAGCCCGGCACGCTTTGCGCCACGGTGGGCGTGCCCGGCAGCGACGGCGACGGCGAGAACGACGACACGGCAAGCGGCCTGAACTTGCCCGCCTGGATCTGCGGATAGACGACGGTGAGCGCGTCGATCAGCACGTCCATGCGGCCCGCGAGAACTTCCGTCTGCGGCTCCGAGCCGCCGCGGAACGGGACGTGTGTCATCTTGATCCCGGCCATGGAGCCGAACATCTCGGCCGCAAGGTGGTACAAGGTTCCGATCCCGGGGGACGGGTAATTCAGCGCCCCCGGACCGCTCCTCGCCTCGGCCAGCAGATCGTCCAGCGTCCTGAAGCGCGAATCGGGCCGCACGGCGAACACGAGCGGATAGGAAACCAGCGTCGAGACCCACGAAAAATCCCGGACCGGGTCGTACGGCATCTTCTTCTGCGTCGCCGCCTGCGTGACGAAGGCGCCGCTGATCAGGAGCAGCGTATAGCCGTCCGCGGAAGACTTGGCGACGTGATCGTTGGCGATCATCGATCCCGCGCCGGTCCGGTTTTCCACCAGCATTGGGCGGCCCAGGCCTTCGGACATTTTCTGGGCGACGATCCTCGCGAAAACGTCGACATTGCCCCCGGTGGGGAACCCCACGACCAGCCTGACCGGCTTATTGGGATAGTCCTGTGCGCCGGCAGGTGCGCACAGCGACGCTGCCAGCGCCGCGGCGAGAAAGCCGGAGTTGACTTTCATTTTTTCTTCCCGGACACGACGGCGCGCGGCAAGAAAAACCCGGACACGGCGATCCGGGTCTTGCCGTCAATCAGCGCGGACGTTGTTCTCGCGAACCACCTTGCCCCAACGCTCGATCTCGCCAGCCACGAACTGCTGCAATGCGTCGGGAGTGCTTGCCGCGAGATCCATGCCCAGCGTTTCGGTCAGCTGCTTGCGCAGGTCGGGCTGATTCAGCGCCTTGACAAGCTCCGAGTGAAACCTGTCGAGGATCGCCTTCGGAGTACCAGCGGGCGCGAGTACGCCCCACCATGCGTACGCCGAGAAGTCCGGAAAGCCCTGCTCCGCGAGCGTGGGCACATCCGGCAGCACGTGCGAGCGCTTGTCGCCGGTCACGGCGAGCGCGCGCAGCTTTCCGCCCTTCACGTTCGCCGAGACTGCGGCGATCGAAGCGATTCCGAGATCGATCTGGCCGCCGATCGCGTCCTGCATCATCGGCCCGCCGCCCTTGTAGGGAATGTGCGTGAGCCTGAAGCCGCCGGCCTGCTGAACCAGGATCATGGCGAGGTGGCCCAGGCTGCCGTTGCCCACAGAGCCGATGCTCACTGCTTCGGGTTGCGCCTTGGCCGCCCGGATCACGTCGCCGAAGTTCTTGTAGGGTTTCGCGTCATTGGTGACGATCACCATGGGCGCGGTGCCGACCAGCATCACCGGGGCGAGATCCTTCACCGTGTCGAACGGCATGTTCGGGATGAGCGCCGGATTGACCGCGTGGGTATCGAACACGAAGACGAAGGTATAGCCGTCGGCCGCAGACTTGGCCACGAACGCGGTGCCGATCGAGCCCGAGGCGCCCGTCTTGTTTTCGATGATGAACTGCTGGCCGAGCGAATTGGCGAGTCTTGCGCCCAGCAGGCGCGCCAGCGGATCGACCGAGCCGCCGGGCGGAAAGGGAACGATGAACTTGACCGGCCTGACCGGCCAATTGACCGGTTGCGCGGCGGCTGGAAGCGATATGAGCGCGGCCAGTGCGACTGCAGCGGCGAATCCGGCGCGAAGAAAATTCGAACGGACCATGCTTCTCCCCTCCATTGGGCCCAGAGGCGGGCAGGTTACCACTTGCTGCCGAGCCATGCTCCCGCATGGACGGAGCGGCCCGAGGGTTCGATGAGGCGCCATTCGAAAGCGACTCGCGCGGTGATTGCGGGATAATGAACGCCCCAAGAGGGGATCATGAAAATTGCGATGATGGGTTCGGGCGGCGTGGGCGGTTTTTTCGGCGGCCGGCTCGCGCACGCAGGCTGCGACGTGAGCTTCATCGCCCGCGGCGCGCACCTCGCTGCGATGCGCGAGCGCGGGCTCACCATAGAGAACGAGCCTCAGGGAAATATTCACCTGCCGAAAGTGCGCGCGACCGGCGATCCGGCAGCGCTGGGGCCCATGGATCTCGTCATCCTCTCGGTCAAGCTCTGGGACACCGAGGCGGCGGCGCGCGCGATCAGGCCGCTGGTCGGCCCCGACACCGGCGTGCTGTCGCTGCAGAACGGCGTGATCAAGGACGACATCCTGCGGCGCGAATTCGGCGACGCGGCCGTGATGGGCGGCGTCTGCTATGTCGCCACCACCATTTCCCGCCCCGGGGTCATCCACCAGACGGGCACCATGCAGCGCATCGTGCTCGGTGAATACGACGGGCGCAAGTCAGAGAGGGCGAAATTCCTTCTCGAGGCGCTGCTGCGCGCCGGCGTCAGCGCCGAGCTGAGCGCGGATGTGCGCAGGGCGATCTGGGAGAAATACGTGTTTCTGGTCGGGCTGTCGGCGACTACCACGGCCATGCGCATGCCCA
>JBGPLD010000032.1:0-8312 GCA_041486325.1 Gammaproteobacteria bacterium | reverse complement strand
CGCGGCCCCGGCCGCAGCCCAGGAATTCACGACTCTGCGAGTCAATACTTTTCCCACCGCGAGCTACTTTCCGGTTTTCGTGGGCATTGCCAACGGCGTGTTCGAGAAGCGCGGCATCAAGGTCGATCTGCAGTACACATCGAGCTCGCAGGCGCAGCGCGACGGCTTGGCCAGCGGCGCGATCGACATCGCCCACGCCGGGGTGGACAACGCCGTCGGCATGGTTGAGATGGCAAAGCAGGACGTGATCATCGTGACGGGCGGGGACAACGGCTTGAACGAGCTCATGGCGCGCCCCGAGATCCGGTCGATCGCGGACATTCGCGGCAAGACGCTGTTCGTAGACGCGCCTAACACCGCCTACGCGCTGGTCGCGAAGAAAATTCTCAAGAACGCCGGGTTACTCGAGGGCAAGGACTACGCGGTGAAGTCGATCGGCGGCGTCCGCGAGCGCTTCGACGCCATGAGAACCGCCGCCGAACCCGTCGCCGGCATGCTCAACCCGCCGTTCTCGTTCGCGGCGAAGGAAGCAGGGCTGAAGAGCCTTGGGCGCGCCGTCGACCTGCTCGGACCGTATCAGGCCGGCGGCGCGTTCGTGATGCGCAACTGGGCGCGAGCGAACGGACCGCTGCTCGAGCGCTACATCGCTGCGTACATCGAATCGGTGCGGATGACGATGGCCCCGGCGAACCGGGCGCAGGTCGTTTCACTCATGGCGACGCGCCTGAAGCAGGATCCCAAGGTGGCCGAGCGCGCCTACGAAGCCCTGACGGAGCCGCGCTTCGGCCTTGCGCCGGACGCAAAATTCGACATGGAAGGCTTCAAGGCGGTGCTCGCGCTGCGCGCCGAGATCGAGGGGCAATGGGGCGGAAAGCCGCCGGCGCCGGACCGCTACATCGATCTTGGCTACTACGACCGCGCGCTGAAGCTGGTCGGGGAACGATAGCTTTATCTCCTGCCGTGCCGGCCCCGGAGTCCAGGGCCGCTGGCGTGCTCGCTTCCTGATTGCGGCGGCGCGGAGCGCTCAGACGTGCCGTTCGGCGAGAAAGCGCGCGAGGATCGGGCCCGTGTGTCCGCGCGGCCGGACCGCGAAGCCGCCCGGGACGTCCTGCGCGACCACGTGGCCGCCCGCATCGCCGCCCTCGGGTCCGAGGTCGATGATCCAGTCCGCATCGGCGATCACGTCGAGGTTGTGCTCGATCACCACCACCGTGTTGCCCGCGTCCACCAGGCGGTGCAGCACGCGCAGGAGTTTCTCCACGTCGGCCATGTGCAGGCCGACGGTGGGTTCGTCGAGGACGTAGAGGGTGTGGGAGATCCCTAGCCTTCGCTTCGCGTCGCCCTGGATGGCAACCGGGCCTGCCGTCTTGGCCAGCTCGGTCACCAGCTTGATGCGCTGCGCCTCGCCGCCGGAGAGCGTGGGGCTTTGCTGGCCGAGCGTGAGGTAGCCCAGGCCCACGTCCTGCAACAGCCGCAGCGCACGATGGGTCGAAGGGTGCGCAGCAAAGAACTCCGCTGCTTCGTCCACGCTCATGCGCAGCACGTCACCGATCGATTTCCCCTTCCAGCACACCGACAGGGTCTCCGCGTTGAATCTCGCGCCGCCGCAGATATCGCACAGCACCTTCACGTCCGGCAGAAAACTCATCTCGATTTTCTTGACGCCCTGGCCTTCGCATGCTTCGCATCTTCCGCCCGCGGTGTTGAAGGAAAAGCGCGACGCGGTCCACCCGCGCATGCGCGCCTCCGCGGTTTCGGCGAACAGGCGCCGGATCGCGTCCCAGAAACCGACGTAGGTGGCGGGACACGATCGGGGCGTCTTGCCGATCGGCGTCTGGTCCACTTCGAGCACCCGGTCCACGGCATTCGCGCCGCGGATCGCGCGGCAACCAAATAGCGGCGCGCCTTTTTTTGTTTTGCGCTCGCCCACCATTCTTGAAAGATTCGTGTAGAGCACGTCGCGGGCAAGCGTGGATTTGCCCGAGCCCGAGACGCCGGTGATCGCGCTGAGCCTGGCAAGCGGCACGCGCAAGTCGATGCTTTTCAGATTGTGCAGCGATGCGCCGGCGATCTCGAGCGAGGGCGTGCTGCGCGTCACCGGGCGTGGCGGATGCAGCGGATGCATGAGCGGATTCTTGAGAAATCGCCCTGTCACCGAATCGGCGTTTCGCATCAGGTCATCGGCCGAGCCTTCGGCGATCACGCGCCCGCCCTGTTTCCCCGCGCCGGGGCCGAGATCGATCACGTGCGAAGCGCGCCGGATGGTGTCTTCGTCGTGCTCGACCACGACGAGCGTGTTGCCTTTCGCCTGGAGCTTCTCCAGCGTGTTGAGGAGAATGTGGTTGTCGCGCGGATGCAGGCCGATGGTGGGCTCGTCCAGGATGTAGCACACGCCGCGCAGGTTCGAGCCGAGCTGCGAGGCAAGGCGGATGCGCTGCGCCTCGCCGCCGGAGAGCGTCGGCGCCGAGCGGTCGAGCGAAAGGTAGGAGAGGCCTACCTGGTCGAGGAAGGCGAGGCGCGACTTCAACTCCGCGACGATGTCGCGCGCGATCTCGGCCTCGCGGCCGGAGAGTTCCAGGCTGCAGAACAGCGCCTCGAGCTTACCCACGGGCAGCGCAGCGAGCTCGGAGATCGAGCGCTCCTGGTAGCGCACCGCGAGCGCCTCGCGATTGAGACGCTTGCCGTCGCAGGCGGGACAGGTCTCGTCCACCTCCAGCCATTCGATCCACGAGTCGAGCACGTGGTCCTCGGTGCCGGTCTTTTCGCGCTCCTCGTCCCATTCCACCTTGTCGAGTTTCAGGCCCGTGCCGTAGCACCCGGGACACCAGCCGTGCTTGGAATTGAACGAGAAGAGCCGCGGGTCGAGCTCGGCGAAGCTGCGCCCGCACGAAGGGCAGGCGCGTTTCGTGGAGAAGACGCGCATCGGCAGATCGAGTTCGACGATGCGCTCGCCCTTCGACAGGCTCAGGGCGAGCGGTGTCTTATTGGCCGTTCGTGCCGAGCTTGCCGAAGCATGAGCGGCCGCCAAGCGGTCGAGTCCCGCGAGCACGTGCACGACGCCCTTGCCGAATTCCAGAGCGACAACAAGCGCCCGTCGGATCTCGGCTTCGTTGTCGGCGGCGATGCGCAGGTCGGCGACCGGGAGTTCTAAGGTGTGCTCCTGGAAGCGCGACAGCCGCGGCCACTTGCCGGTCGGCAGGAACTCGCCGTCCACGCGCAGGAAAGCGTAGCCGCGGCCAGCAGCCCACTTGGCGAGGTCGGTGTAATAGCCCTTCCGGTTGATGACGAGCGGGGCGAGCAGGCCGATGCGCTGCCCCTTGTATTCGCGTAAAAGGCGCGCCGCGATGGCGTCCTCGCTCTGCGGCTCGATCGGCACCTTGCAGTCGGGGCAGTGCTGCGTGCCGAGCTTTACGTAGAGCAATCGCAGGAAGTGATAAATCTCGGTGAGCGTCGCGACGGTGCTCTTGCTTCCGCCGCGGCTGGTGCGCTGCTCGATGGCGACGGTGGGTGGAATGCCGAAGATCGCATCGACGTCCGGTTTCGATGCCGGCTGCACGAACTGGCGCGCGTACGCATTGAGCGATTCCAGATACCTCCGTTGACCTTCGGCAAAGAGAATGTCGAAGGCGAGCGTCGATTTCCCGGAGCCCGAGACGCCGGTCACCACGGTGAAAGTGTTGCGCGGGATCTCGAGGTCGTCGATGCGCAGGTTGTGCTCGCGGGCGTTGTGGATCCTGATTGCCCCCTCAACGCCTGCCTCTCCCCGCACCCCGGGAGAGGCAGGCTCGCGAGGCGAGCGGGTGAGAGGGGCGCCGAGAGCCGCCTGGTAATCACGCAATGCCTTGCCTGTGTGCGAGTCGGCATGCTTCGCGACTTCCGCCGGCGTCCCGGTGCAGACGACCTCGCCGCCGGCATCGCCGCCCTCGGGGCCGAGGTCGATGATCCAGTCGGAAGCGCGGATGACATCGAGATTGTGCTCGATCACGACCAGCGAATGCCCCGCGGATATCAGCTGGCGGAAGGCGCGCAGGAGCTTGGCGACGTCGTCGAAGTGAAGACCGGTGGTGGGCTCGTCGAAGAGATACAGGATGCCCCTCGGCGAAACTGCGGAGATCCCTCGTTGCTGCGAAGCGCTCCTCGGGATGGCCGGCGAGGACGCGCTTCGCACGAGCTCGCCGGCCAGCTTCAGCCGCTGCGCCTCGCCGCCTGAAAGCGTCGGTACCGGCTGTCCCAGCCGAACGTATTCGAGACCGACTTCGGCCAAAGGCGCGAGCGCCGTTTCGACTTGCTGCTTGAGCGCTTGCGGCACTTCGGCGTGGCCGGCGAAAAAAGCCAGCGCCTCGCTGACCGTCAGTTCCAGCACGTCGGCAATCGACTTGCGGCCGAACTCAACCTCGAGCACCTCGGCACGGAAGCGCCTGCCGTTGCAGTCGGGGCAGCGCAGGTACACATCGGAGAGGAACTGCATTTCGACGTGCTCGAAGCCGTTGCCGCCGCAGGCCGGGCATCTTCCGTTTCCCGAGTTGAAGCTGAATGTGCCGGCGGTATATTTGCGCACTTTCGCGAGCGGCTGCCTTGCGAATATGCCGCGGATTGCTTCCCAGGCGCCGACGTAGCTCGCGGGATTCGATCGCGTCGTGCGGCCGATCGGCGTCTGATCCACCATCACCACGTCCCCGATCTGCTCATGGCCTTTCAGCGCGCGGTGCGCGCCCGGCGCCTCGGTGGGTTTGCCCTTCGCCTTGCGAAGCGCCGCGTAAAGCACGTCCTGCACCAGCGTGGATTTCCCCGAGCCCGAAACGCCGGTGATGCATACCAGGCGCTGCAGAGGAATGCCGACGTCGATGCCCTTCAGGTTGTGTTCGGAGGCGCCCAGAAGCTGCAGAGTCCCCCTCTCCCTCAAAGCTTTGGGGGAGAGGGCCGGGGCGAGGGGTGATGAACCTTCCGTGCGCTTTCTGCCTGACAGATATTCGGCGGTGATGGTCTTTTCGGCCATCAGCTCGTCTGGTGAACCGAAGAACACGATTTCCCCGCCGCGCTCGCCGGGGCCCGGGCCCATGTCGAGTATGCGGTCGGCCTGCAGCATGATCTGCGGATCGTGCTCGACGACGACGAGCGAGTTGCCGGCGTCGCGCAGGCGCTGCATCACGCCGATCACGCGGCCCATGTCCCGCGGATGCAGGCCGATCGAGGGCTCGTCGAGCACGAACAGCGTGTTGACGAGCGAAGTGCCGAGCGCGGTGGTGAGATTGATCCGCTGCACCTCGCCTCCGGAGAGCGTGCGCGACTGGCGGTCGAGCGTGAGGTAGCCGAGACCGACTTCCTGCAGATAGCGCAGCCGCGCGCGAATTTCGGTCAGGAGGAGGTCGGTCGCTTCGTCCAGGGGAGCGTCGGAGGGCGGAGCAGGGGCCCCTTCAGGGGATGCGACCCCGGAGGCGCTCGGGGCGCCTGAATTCTCGGTGCGTTGTGCTCGCTCGGATTTCTTTGCAGGCGCCCAGGGGAGATGAAGGTTTTCGAGGAACGCGCGCGTGCGCTCGATGGGAAGCAGCACCACGTCGTGCAGCGTGAGCCCGGGCAGTTCCCGCAGACGCTCGTCGCTGAATTTCACGCCGCGCGGTTTCAGCCGCAACGCGGACGGGAGAGCGCGGTCGGCGTCCTCCTTCGTTCCGAGCCGCCACAGCAGCGCGTCGAGCTTCACGCGCGCGCCGCCGCACGCAGAGCAAGGCGTGTAGGCGCGGTAGCGCGACAGCAGCACGCGCACGTGCATCTTGTAGGCCTTGGTCTCGAGCCACCTGAAGAAGCGCGCCACGCCGTACCAGATGCCGGGCCAGGATTTTCTCCAGCTCACCCATTCCGGTTCGCCTTCGAGCACCCAGTCGCGGTGTTTCGAATCCAGATCGCTGAACGGCACGTCGAGCGGGACGCCGCGTTTCTTCGCGTATTTCTCCAGGTCGTCCTGGCATTCGCGCCACGCGGGCGACTGCCAGGTGCGGATCGCGCCTTCGCGCAGCGTCTTTGTTTCGTCCGGAACGATGAGGCCGTAGTCGATTCCGATGACGCGACCGAAGCCACGGCAGGTCTCGCAGGCGCCGAGCGGCGAGTTGAAGGAAAAAAGGCTGGGCGCGGGCTCGGAATAACGGATGTCGCAGTCGGGGCAATGGAGGTCGGAGGAAAAGCGCCACGGCGCGTGCGCGCCGCCATCGGCATCGAGCGGATATACATTGACCTTCCCCTGCCCGATCCTGAGCGCCGCTTCGATCGCTTCGATCACGCGGGTCTTTCCCGCCGAGGACATGCGCACCCGGTCCTGCACGACTTCCAGCAGGGTTTTCGAACGCGCGTGAATGCGGTCGTAGCCCTGGGCCTTCAGCAGCGCCTGGACTTCCTCTTCCCTGAAATTCTTCGGGATGGTCACAGGGAAGGTGATGACGAGGCGCGGATCGCCCGCCGGGGCGGACGAAGACGCGGTGCGTGCGGCGAGCTGTTCGTATACAGCGGACGGCGTATCGCGGCGCACGGCCTGTCCGCAACCGCGGCAGAAGAGCTGTCCCGCGCGCGCGAACAGGAGCTTGAGGTGGTCGTTCAGCTCCGTCATCGTGCCGACCGTCGAGCGCGAGGTGCGCACGGGGTTGGTCTGGTCGATGGCGATCGCCGGCGGGATGCCCTCGATCGCATCGACCTGCGGCTTGTCCATGCGATCGAGAAACTGCCGCGCGTAAGGGCTGAAGGTTTCGACGTAGCGCCGCTGCCCCTCGGCGTAGAGCGTGTCGAAAACGAGCGAGGATTTTCCCGAACCCGAAACGCCGGTCACGACGACGAGCTCGTTCGTCGGTATCTCGAGCGAGAGGTTCTTGAGGTTGTTCTGGCGGGCGCCGCGGATGACGATCGCGGAATCGGAACGGCGTTGCAGCATGCCGCCATTCTATCGGCACTGCGGATGCCACGCCGCGCGCGCTCGCGCTTCCGCCCGACGATTCGCGCATCGAGCTGCTCCAGATAGAAGACAATATCGGGAACTTCAGATACAAATTTAGCGCCTGGAGAACGCAATGCGCTAAGCTTGCGAACTTTCGTTTCGTGGAAGACCATGGCTCAATACGTCTACACCCTGCGCCGGGTCGGCAAGGTCGTGCCGCCCAAGCGCGTCATCCTCAAGAACATCTCGCTCAATTTTTTCCCGGGCGCGAAGATCGGCGTGCTCGGCCTGAACGGCTCGGGCAAGTCGAGCCTGCTGAATATCATGGCGGGAGTGGACACGAACTTCGAGGGCGAAGTCATCGCGATGCCCAATATGAAAATCGGCCACCTGCCGCAGGAGCCGCAGCTCGATCCCGGCAAGACCGTGCGCGAGGCGGTGGAGGAGGGCCTGGGCGATATGTTCGCGGCGAAGAAGCGTCTCGACGACATCTACGCCGCCTACGGCGAGCCCGATGCCGATTTCGACAAGCTTGCCGCCGAGCAGGCCGAGCTCGAGGCGATCGTCAATGCCACGCACTCCGACAGCGCCGACCTGCAATTGGAAGTCGCCGCGGACGCGCTGCGCCTCCCCGCCTGGGAAGCGAAAATCGGCCCGCTCTCCGGTGGCGAGAAGCGCCGCGTGGCGCTGTGCCGTTTGCTGCTCTCCAAGCCCGACATCCTGCTGCTCGATGAGCCCACCAACCACCTCGATGCGGAGAGCGTGGAGTGGCTGGAGCAGTTCCTGCAGAAATTTCCAGGCACGGTGGTGGCGGTGACGCACGACCGCTATTTCCTCGATAACGCGGCGCAGTGGATCCTGGAATTGGATCGAGGCTACGGAATCCCGTGGCAGGGGAATTATTCCTCGTGGCTCGAGCAGAAGGAACAGCGCCTGCAAGTCGAGGAGAAGCAGGAGGTAGCGCGCATCAAGGCGATGCAAAAGGAGCTCGAATGGGTGCGCCAGAATCCGAAGGGCCGGCAGGTGAAGAGCAAAGCACGGCTTGCGCGTTTCGAGGAGCTCAACTCCTACGAATACCAGAAAAGGAACGAGACGCAGGAGATCTTCATTCCGGTGGCCGAACGCCTGGGCGATTCCGTGATCGAGTTCAAGGGCGTGAGCAAGGGCTACGGCGAGCGCCTGCTGATCGACGACCTGTCCTTCAAGGTTCCGCCCGGCGCAATCGTCGGCATCATCGGCCCCAACGGCGCGGGCAAGTCCACGCTCATCCGGATGATCATTGGCAAGGAAAAAGCGGACAAGGGCAAGATCGCGATTGGCCCGACGGTGAAGATGGCCTATGTGGACCAGAGCCGCGACGCGCTCGAAGGCGACAAGTCCGTGTGGGAATACATAT
>JBGPLD010000031.1:0-8319 GCA_041486325.1 Gammaproteobacteria bacterium | reverse complement strand
GTTCGTGGACGAGGCGAGCGTGGAAATGCGCGAGGCCGCGATCGGAGCAGGCGGGATCATGCCCGGGCGCGAGCTCGCGATCGCGTTCTCGGCGCTGCGCGCGAACGACCTCGTTTGGTCCTACGTGGTCAGCAATTATCTCAAGGGCAAATCGCCCGAGGCATTCGACCTGCTGTACTGGAACGCCGATTCGACCAATCTGCCGGGGCCGATGTACTGCAGGTACCTGCGCAGCATGTATCTCGAGAACAGCCTGTGCGTTCCGGGAAAGCTCAGCATGCTCGGCGTTCCGGTGGATCTCGGCAAGGTCATACAGCCCGCCTACCTGCTTGCGACGCGCGAAGACCACATCGTCCCGTGGCGCACGGCGTACCGCAGCACGCGGCTGCTGGGCGGAACCTTGCGCTTCGTGCTTGGAGCCAGCGGCCATGTCGCCGGCGTGATCAATCCGGCGGCGAAGAATCGCCGGAGTTTCTGGAGCAGCCCATCATTGCCTGGAGAAGCGCAGGACTGGCTGGCACTCGCATCGGAGACGCCCGGGAGCTGGTGGACCGACTGGAGCGCGTGGCTGGGGCGGTTCGGCGGCAGGAAGATCAAGGCGCGCAAGCGCCTGGGGAGCGCGGCGCACAAGCCGATCGAACCCGCGCCGGGGCGCTACGTGAAGCAGCGCATCGTTTAATTCAGAAAGAATCAATCACGGTTTTACGGAAAGGATGATCGAATAATGGCCACCGCAACCGCAGAACGCACCCAGGCAGCCCTCGCGGGCACGGAACGCTCGCCCGATGCGGGAAAGCACGTGAAGCAGCGAGTCGCATTCGTGAGCGGCGGAATGGGCGGGATCGGCACGGCCGTTTGCCGGCGTCTTGCGAATGGCGGCGCGCGCGTGATCGCCGGCTGCCTGCCCGGGTACGAAAAAAAGGACGAATGGCTCGCAAAGCTGCGCGGCGAGGGCCTGCAGGTCTACGCCGCCGAAGGCAACGTGGACAATTACGATTCCTGCGCCCAGATGTTCTACCAGATCGGATCGGTCATCGGTCCGGTGGACATCCTGGTCAACGCCGCCGGCATCACGCGCGACGGCGTGTTCAAGCGCATGTCGCCCGACGACTGGTATTCCGTGATCAATACCAATCTCAACAGCGTCTTCAATGTGACCCGCCAGGTGGTCGAGAGCATGACCGAGCGCGGTTGGGGCCGGATCATCAACATTTCCTCGGTGAACGCGCTCAAAGGGCAGTTTGGCCAGACCAACTACTCTGCGGCCAAGGCGGGCATGAACGGCTTTTCCAAGGCGCTCGCGCAGGAAGTGGTGAAGAAGGGCGTAACCGTGAACACTATTTCGCCCGGCTACGTCGAGACCGACATGGTCAGGGCGATCAAGCCGGAGATCCTGGAGGCTATCGTGGACCAGATCCCGATGGGGCGGCTCGCGCATCCGGACGAGATCGCGGGCCTGGTCGCCTACCTTGCCTCGGAGGACGCGGGCTACATCACCGGCGCCAACATCTCCATCAACGGCGGCCTGCATATGCTCTAGGCCTTCAGGCAACCGGGTGCGTAACGGGTACGGTCGCATTTGACCCCGGTCAAATGGGTGCAATAATCGGCGGGAGATAATCGCCAGGCACCGCAGCAACGAACCCAAGGAGGAACCATGGCCACAAAAAAGCTCGCATTGATCACCGGCGGGATGGGAGGCCTGGGCGAGACCATCAGCACCAAGATGGCCGATGCCGGCTACCGGGTCGCCGTCACTTACTCTCCGTCGAACAAGCATGCCGACAAATGGATCGCCGAAATGAAGGCGCGCGGATTCGAGTTCCGCGCCTTTCCCTGCGATGTCGCCGATTACGATTCCTGCATGGCGTGCGTGGGCGAAGTGATGAAAATCCTCGGCCCGGTGGACATCCTGGTGAACAACGCCGGCATCACCCGCGACATGACGTTCAGGAAAATGACCAAGGCCGACTGGGACGCGGTCATCCATACCAACCTCGACTCGGTGTTCAACATGACCAAGCAGGTTTGCGACGGCATGGTGGACCGCGGCTGGGGACGGGTCATCAACGTGTCCTCGGTGAACGGCTCGAAGGGCGCGTTCGGGCAGACCAATTACTCCGCGGCAAAGTCCGGCATGCACGGGTTCACCAAGTCGCTCGCGCTCGAGGTGGCGAAGAAAGGCGTGACAGTGAATACCATCTCGCCGGGCTACATCGGCACCAAGATGGTGACCGCAATCCCGAAGGAAATCCTCGAATCGAAGATCATTCCGCAGATTCCCGTGGGGCGCCTCGGCAAGCCGGATGAAATCGCGGGGCTCATCATTTATCTGTGCTCCGAGGAAGCGGCGTTCGTCAACGGCGCCAACATCGCCATCAACGGCGGGCAGCACATGCAATAGTAGGAGTATCATGTCGCGGTGCAGCACCTGAAATTCGCGCTGCGGCAAGACGTCCACATTTTTGGGTTTTCCGCCATGTCAAAATCTGCCCGCCTGATCAAGAAGTATCCCAACCGCCGTCTCTACGACACAAAGACGAGCACCTACATCACGCTCGCCGACGTGAAGAAACTCGTGCTCCAGGGCGAGGAATTCCAGGTGGTCGACGACAAGACCAAAGAGGACCTGACCCGGTCGATCCTGCTGCAGATCATCCTCGAGGAGGAAGCCTGTGGCGCGCCGATATTCTCCTCGGACATCCTGACGCAGTTCATCCGCTGCTATGGCAATGCCATGCAGGGCATGCTGGGAACCTATCTAGAGCGCAACATGCAGCTCTTCGGCGAAATCCAGACGCGCATGAAGGAGCAGTCGCAGAAGCTCTACGGCGATCCGGCGAAGATCAACGAGGATCTGTGGAAGCAGTTCATGAGCTTCCAGGGCCCGGCGATGCAAAGCCTGGTCTCCGCCTACATGGAGCAAAGCCGTAACATGTTCGTGCAGATGCAGGAGCAGCTGCAAAACCAGACGCGCAATATATTTTCAGGATTTCCCTTCCCGGGATTCCCCGGAATGCCCGGTTTCGGCGCGCCGGCGGGCGGCGCGACGCAGAACGCCGACAGCAAAGCGCCGAACGACGAGAAAAAGAGCTAGCAACCGCGATGGCTGCGGTCCCCAAGGTCGGGTTCGTATCGCTCGGCTGTCCCAAAGCGCTGGTTGATTCCGAAGGCATTCTCACGCGCCTGCGTGCGGAGGGCTATGCGATTTCGCCTTCGTACGACGGCGCCGATCTGGTCATCGTCAACACCTGCGGGTTCATCGAGTCGGCGGTGCGGGAATCACTGGACGCCGTCGGCGAGGCCTTGAGCGAGAATGGCCGCGTGATTGTCACGGGTTGCCTGGGCGCCATGGGCGACGTGGTTCGCGAGGCTCATCCCAAGGTCCTCGCGGTCACCGGGCCGCACGCGCTGGACGAAGTGATGACGGCGGTGCACGAATATCTGCCCAGGCCGCACGATCCATTCACCGACCTGGTTCCTCCGCACGGCATCAAGCTGACGCCGCGGCATTACGCCTATCTCAAGATTTCCGAGGGCTGCAATCATCGCTGCACTTTCTGCATTATTCCGTCGCTGCGTGGAGATCTTGTCAGCCGCCCCGTGGGCGAGGTCATGAAGGACGCAGAAAACCTGGTGAAGGCGGGCGTAAAGGAGCTGCTGGTGATATCGCAGGACACCAGCGCCTACGGGGTGGACATCGGGTACCGCACCGGCTTCTGGGGCGGCCGCCCGCTGAAGACGCGCATGCACGACCTCGCCGTTGCGCTCGGGGAGCTCGCGGAAACCGATGCCGCGGGCGGCGTGTGGGTGCGGCTGCATTACGTCTATCCGTATCCGCACGTCGACGAGATCATTCCGCTCATGGCCGAAGGAAAAATCCTCCCTTACATCGATGTTCCGTTTCAGCACGCGAGCCGGAGAATTCTCAAGCTCATGAAGCGCCCCGCCAGCGGCGAGAACAATCTCGAGCGCATCCGTGCCTGGCGCGCAATCTGCCCGGAAATCACGATTCGCAGCACTTTCATCGCCGGCTTTCCCGGGGAAACCGAGGAAGAGTTCCAGGAACTTCTCGATTTCCTCGAGGAAGCCGAGCTCGACCGGGTCGGCTGCTTCGCGTATTCGCCGGTCGAAGGCGCGAAGGCCAACGATCTGGCGGGAGCGCTGCCCGGCGAAGTGCGCGAGGAGCGGCGTGGGCGGCTGATGCGGCTGCAGGAAATGATCAGCACGCGCCGCCTCAAGCGCAAGGTGGGAAAGACCCTCAAGGTGCTGGTCGACCAAGTGACGGCCGAGGGCGCGGTGGCACGCTCGACGGCCGACGCGCCGGAGATCGACGGCGTCGTGCGCATCGAGGGCGGCAGCGGACTTGCGCCGGGCGACTGGGCGCAGGTGAAAGTGACGCGGTCCGATACGCACGATCTGTGGGGTCAATTGATGCATTCGAAAGCGCGAAGAGTGGCGCCCCTTGCCGCAGCGTCATCCTGAGTCCTTCGCGATGCTCAGGATAAACTCCGCGAAGGATCTGCTCTCGAATTGGAGGTACTTATGGCTCAGCGTGAAGTGGTGGTCTTGAGTGCAGTGCGCACCGCGATCGGCGATTACGGCGGCTCGCTGAAAGACGTTCCTCCGACGAAGCTCGGCGCCATTGCGCTGCGCGAAGCGGTCGCGCGGGCGAAGGTCGATCCGGCATCGGTCGGCCATGTCGTGTTCGGCAGCGTCATCCATGGCGAAGCCCGCGACATGTACCTCTCGCGCGTCGCGGCGCTCGACGGCGGCCTGCCCGTCGGCACGCCCTGCCTGACGGTGAACCGCCTGTGCGGAAGCGGCCTGCAGGCGATCGTATCGGCCTCCCAACATATCCTGCTCGGCGACGTCGATGTCGCCGTCGGCGCCGGCGCCGAGAGCATGAGCCGCGCCGCGTACTTTCTGCCTTCGGCGCGTTGGGGCCAGCGCATGGGCGACGCGCAGTTGATCGACGCGATGACCGCAGCGCTGCACGACCCGTTCGGCAACGGCCACATGGGGGTGACGGCGGAAAACGTCGCCGTAAAATACGGCATGACCCGCGAGGAGCAGGATGCATTCTCCATGGAGAGCCACAGGCGCGCGGCGAAGGCGCTCGAAGCCGGTCATTTCCGGAGCCAGATCGTGCCGGTCGAGGTGAAATCGAAAAAAGGCCCGGCGCAGTTCGAAACCGACGAACACGTGCGCAAGGACCTGAAGATGGAGGACCTGCAGAAGCTCAAGACCGTGTTCAAAAAGGACGGTACGGTCACGGCCGGGAACGCTTCGGGCATCAACGACGCCGCCGCCGCAGTGGTGCTGATGGAGAAGTCCGTGGCGCAGAAACAGGGTTTGAAGCCGCTCGCGCGCCTCGTGGCTTACGCTCACGCGGGCGTCGAGCCGCAATTGATGGGCCTCGGACCGATTCCTGCGGTGAAGCGCGTGTTCGAGAAAGCCGGTCTGAAACCTGCCGACATGGACGTGACCGAGTCGAACGAGGCGTTCGCGGTGCAGGCGATGGCGGTGACGCGCGACCTCGGGCTTGATCCGGCGAAGGTCAACCCGAACGGCGGCGCGGTCGCGCTAGGCCATCCGATCGGCGCCACCGGCTGCATTCTCACCGTGAAGGCGATCTACGAGCTGCAGCGCACGCAAAAGCGCTACGCGCTGGTGACCATGTGCATCGGCGGTGGGCAAGGCATCGCGGCGATATTCGAGCGCATGTGATTCCGGTCAAGACCCGCGCCGGACTCGGGGGCAAGGGTCCCCTTGCGGGCGCGGCCCGCGGCGCGAAGCGCCGCTTTGTTTTGCAGTTGGGCCGCGACCGAGGGAAGGCCCCCGAGTCCGGCGCGGGTCCGGTTCCACGCTTCAGCAATGGCGCGTCGACGTAAAATCGGTTTTGCCCTTGGCAGCGGCTCGGCGCGCGGCTGGGCGCATATCGGCGTGCTGCGCGCGCTCGCCGAGCAGGGCATCGCGCCCGATTTCGTCGCCGGCTGCTCGACCGGGGCGCTGGTCGGCGCTGCGTTCGCCGCAGGTCGCATCGAGCAGCTCGAAGCCTGGACGCGCACCCTGGACCGCAAGCGCGTGTTCGGAATGCTCGATATCGGGTTTGGCGGCGGCCTGATCAAGGGCAATCGCGTGATCGATTTCTTTCGCGAGCAGATCGTCGAAGGCGAGCTTGCCGAGCTGCAGGTTCAATTCGCCGCGGTCGCCACCGACGCCGCGTCCGGACAGGAGGTGTGGCTGCGCGAGGGCAGGGTTTCCGACGCCGTGCGGGCTTCGATCGCCGTGCCGGGACTGTTTCAGCCCGTGCTGCGCGAGGGCCGGTATCTCATGGACGGCAGCGTGGTCAACCCGGTGCCGGTCTCGCTTTGCCGCGCGATGGGCGCGGACGTCGTCATCGCCGTCGATCTTGGCTCGGATCTGCTGGGGCGGCGTGGCCGCAACAACCGCAAAAAGCCGGACAAGCAGGCAAGCCTTCATCCGCTCATCGGCAGGTTTTTTCCGCGACACGGCGACGATCCTGTCCTGATGGAGAATGCCGATGCGCCGCCGTCGCTGCTGGAGACGCTGATGGGTGCGATCGACATCATGCAGGTGCGCATCGCGCGAAGCCGCCTCGCCGGCGAGCCTCCGGACGTGCTCCTGACTCCGCGCCTCAGCCATCTCGGCCTGTTCGATTATCACCGCGCGGACGAGGCGATCGCCGAGGGACGCGAAGCGGTCGCGCGCATGCTGCCGGCGCTGCGTAGCGCGCTACCCGATCAGTAAAGCGAGAGGCTGCATGGCAGTGCTGAGGGCTTTCCTTCGGTCGCGGCCCAACAACTACGGCTCAGCGGTGCTGCGCACCGCAGGCCGCGCCCGCAAGGGGACCCTTGCCCTCAGCACTGCCATGCGGCCTGCCGGGTTTGCGCTAACTGCCTTGCAGATAGAGAACGAAGCCCTCGATTCCCCGCAGCAGCATCTCCACCGCGATTGCGGTGAGCAGCAGCCCCATCAGGCGCTCGAGCGCCGCGATTCCGCGCTCTCCCATCCATTGGCCGATGCGCTCGGCGAATAGCAGGATGGCGAGGGTGACGATCATCGCGACCGTCACCGCCACCAGCCATTCCGGCCAGCGGCCGGGCGCGCGCGACACCAGCAGCACGACCGTTGCGATTGCGGTAGGGCCGGCGATGGAGGGGATCGCCAGGGGCACGATGAAGGGCTCGCCGGCAGGCGTGTCGCCGAAAATTCCCTCGGGCGTGCGGAAAATCATCCGCAGCGCGATCAGGAAAAGTATCACGCCGCCGGCGATGTTGAGCGAGCGGTCCGAGAGCCCCAGAAGGTCCAGAATGGACTGGCCGAAGACAACGAATCCGAGCAGCACGGCAAAAGCGATGGCGCATTCGCGCACCACGATGCGGACGCGGCGCGCCGGGTCGACGTTGCGCAGCAGCGAAGCGAATAGCGGAATGTTCCCGATCGGGTCCGTGACCAGAAGCAGGATGACGACCGCGGAGGCGAAGGAGACGTCCATGATTTCGGCGCGCCGCGAAGCGGCGGCGGTTGCGTTCGGTATCCTAGCCGATTGCCAGCGCGACGACTCCCATGGCCATCGCCGTGGCTGCCGTCACGCGGCGCGGCATGTCGCCTTCCCGAAGCCAGTGCGTTCCCATCAGCGCCGCGAACAGGATGCCGATCTCGCGCGCCGGCGCAACGTAGCTCACCGGCGTGAAGACCATGGCCGTGAGCACGAGGATGTAGGAAAGCGGGCAGAGCAGCGCCACCAAAATGACCGCCTTGCGCTGCCGCATCCATGCCGCCCTGATTTCCCCGGGGCGCCGCAGCGCGAGCGGCGTCATCACCAGCACCCGGCCCAGATTTGCGCCCCAGTCCTGCAGGATGGGCGGAATCAGCGCGGCGCTCACCGCCTGCTTGTCGACCACCGTATACGAAGCGATCATGCAGCCGGTGAGCAGCGCGAACGCGATGCCACGCAGTGCCGCCGCGTCGCGCAGCTTTGCCGGATCGGCCGCAAGAAAAAAAGCACCCCCTACGACCAGTCCCGCGCCGCATAGCGCGAGGACGCCGGGCCGCTCGCCGAGCAGCGTGACCGCGATCAGCACCGTGAGCATCGGGCCGGTCGCCCGCGCGAGCGGGTAGACAAGCGAAAGATCGCCGTAGCGGTAGCCGCGGTCGAGGAGCAGGTAATACGCCGTATGGAGCACTGCGCTCGCGAAAATGAACGCAAGCGCCTGGACCGTAAACTCGAAGTCCTGGAAGATGACGACGCCGATCGCGACGGGCGCATAGAACAGCGAGGACAGCGCGGCG
>JBGPLD010000030.1:0-8400 GCA_041486325.1 Gammaproteobacteria bacterium | reverse complement strand
TCGGCGCCCTTCTTGATAAGAAAGGGGCGCAAAATATTGTCGAGGCTGCCGACGAAGAGCGACCACACCAACAGAGCCGTCGCCCAGCCGGTATCGCCCGTCCAGTAAAGCCAGGCGATTGCGCACACCAGCACCGGCACCGGCCCGATCTGCGCCACTCCCAGAATGAACATGACGGCCGTAAGCACCGCTGCGAGCGGTATGCCTGCAACTGCAAGGCCGATACCGGCGAGCACGGCCTGAACAAACGCAGTTACGACCACACCGAGCGCGACGCCGCGAATCGCCTGCCCGGCGAGGCGCACGACGCTTTCGCCGTGCGTCCCGGCGAGCCGGAGGCCAAAGCGGCGCACGCCGGCGGCAGCGGTTTCACCGCGCGCGAACAGGATCGCAGCGATGACCACCGTCAGCAGGAACTGGGCGGTCATTATGCCGAAGCTGCCCACCTCTGCCACGAACCAATGGGCGACATTGCGCGCATAGGGAGCGATCTTCTGTGCAAGCTCTTCCGGCCCGGAGGCGGCGAGATCGCGCCAAGCGGTCGCAGCCTTGTCGCCAACGAACGGAAGCGTCTGCAGCCAATCGGGCGGCGCCGGCAGCTTCAGCCCGCCAAGCGACTGCGCCCAGCCGGTGATCTCGTTAGAGTTGGCGACGATCACGCCGACGGCCAGCGAGAACGGAACGACAAACACGAGCAGCAGCACGATGGTCATCACCACGACCGCAAGCGAGCGCCGCCGCCACAACCGCTCTTGCGCGCGCAGCATGAGCGGCCACGTTGCCACCACGATCATAGTCGCCCAGATGAGCGGGGGCAGGAACGGGCGCAGTATCCAGAGCGAGACGGCGATGAGGCCGACTATGAATAGTACCGCCAATGTGGTGCGGGCGAGATCGCGTGGGATGTCAGTCATGATCTTGGTATAGGTCCTGTCAAGGTGTTGGGACGCGCGCGCCGCCGAGAGCTGCGAGCGGTCGGCGGGAAAAGCCTGGCAGCGCCGATGATTGTGTTCATTTCCTGCGCGAAAGTGGGTCTCTTTTGACGTAAATCAAAGGTTTCTCCTTCGTTGGTCTTAGCATGGCCTGCGAGCCTGTTCGCCGCCTCACTTGCGACGCGCCGGATATCCAGCCCTGGAAAGGAGCGGCCATGTTCAAGCATATTCTGATACCCACTGACGGGTCGCCCCTCGCGACCAAGGCCGTCGAGGCCGGCTTGGAGTTTGCCAAGGAGATCGGCGCGAAGGTCACGGCCTACTACGGGGTCGAGGAAATCCAGCCGCATGTCTACGGCGAGGGATACATCATGGACCGCAAATTGATGGAAGAATTTGACCGGCGCGTGCGTGAGATCGGGCAGGAGCACGTGGACGCGATCGGCAAGGCCGCAAAGAAGGCCGGCGTGAAGTTTACGTCCGCGGTAACCAAGGCCTATGCGCCTCACGAAGGGATCATAGAAGCGGCAAAAAAGGAGCAGTGCGACGTCATCTTCATGGCATCGCACGGCCGCCGGGGGCTTTCCGGGCTGATCATGGGCAGCGTCACCAACAAGGTTCTGACGCACTCCAAAATTCCGGTCCTTGTGTACCGCTAGCTCAGCCGGGCTCCTGGCCCATGATGCGTTTGAGTCCGGCGACGTCGACTATGCGGATATGCTTTTGCTGCACGCTGATCAGGTGGTCGTCCTGAAACCTGGAGAAGATGCGGCTGACGGTCTCGAGCTTCAGGCCGAGGAAGCTGCCGATCTCGTCGCGCGTCATTCGCAGGTTGAAATCGGACGGCGAGTAGCCGCGCGCGACGAAGCGCTGCGAAAGATTGAGGAGAAAGGCCGCCAGCCGTTCCTCGGCGCGCATGCTGCCGAGCAGCATCATTACGCCCTGGTCGCGGACGATCTCCCGGCTCATGACTTTGTGAAACTGCCTTTGCAGGCCCCGTATGCTTGCCGATATCTCCTCGAGCCGGCCGAAGGGGATGACGCAGACCTCGCTGTCTTCGAGCGCGGCGGTGTTGCAGGCGTGTTTCTCGGTGCCGATTCCGTCCATTCCCATGATATCCCCGGGCATGTGAAAGCCGGTCACCTGGTCGCGACCGTCCTCGGTCAGGGTGCTGCTCTTGAAGAAGCCGCTCCGGATCGCATAGATCGAGCCGAACGCGTCGCCGGAGCGGTACAGGCTTTCCCCGCGCTTGACGCGCTTTCGGGTCGAGACAAGCTGGTCGAGATGCTTGATCTCCTCGGAAGACAGCCCCATCGGCAGGCACAACTCGCGCAGGCTGCAACCGGAACAGGCGGTCTTGAGCTGAACGAGCGTGACGACGGCAGCTTCAGGCATGGGGGCCGGGGCAGGGGGTCAGATTGATCAGGATCAAAACGCGGCCGCCTGGGGCGCCGGACACTGGTGGGCCCACAGCCACATCCGCAGCGCACTCAATGAATACCGCAAGCGAAGAACTCATCATAGACCCTGAACTGCTCCGCCAGTTCGACCGGCCGGGACCACGCTACACGTCCTACCCGACCGCGGACCGGTTCGTGGAGGCATTCGGCGCCGAGGCCTACCGGCTGGCGCTGGAAAAGCGCGTAATCGGCGGCTTCAGCAGAGCGCTCGCATTATACGTCCACCTTCCATTCTGCGGGACCATCTGCTACTACTGTGGCTGCAACAAGGTGGTCACCCGCGATCACGGCAGGTCGGCCAAGTACCTGCGCTATCTCGCCAAGGAAATCAATCTCGTCGGCGCGGCCCTGGGAAAGAAGGAAGACGTTGCGCAGCTGCACCTGGGAGGGGGCACGCCCACGTTCCTCAGCGATGCGGAACTCGGCCAGCTCATGGATTCGATCCGGAATCAATTCAACCTTCCTGCGGAAAGCGAGCTGTCGATCGAGGTCGATCCCCGCACGGTCAGCCCCGAACGCATGGCCACGCTGGCGCGGCTCGGATTCAACCGGCTCAGCGTAGGAGTGCAGGATCTGAACATCGAAGTCCAGCGGGCAATCAACCGCATCCAGTCCGCCGAGCAGACCGCGAGCGTCATCGAATCCGCCCGGCGCTGCGGATTCAAGTCCGTCAACGTCGATCTTATTTACGGGTTGCCGCGGCAGCGCCTGGCGAACTTCAGTTCAAGCCTCGAGCGCGTCATCGAAATGGCGCCGGACCGCATCGCCCTTTACAGCTATGCCCATTTGCCGGCCGTTTTCAAGCCTCAGCGGCGAATCAACGAAGCGGATCTGCCCGACGCGCCCACGCGAATCGATTTGATGATTCATGCAATCCGGACCCTGTCGGAGGCGGGGTACGTATACATCGGCATGGATCATTTTGCCCGGCCCGACGACGATCTCGCCGTTGCGCAGCGGCTCGGAAGGCTGCAGCGCAATTTCCAGGGATATTCCACGCAGGCCGAGGCCGATCTCATCGGGCTTGGCTTGTCGGCCATAGGAAACATCGGACCCGCGTACAGCCAGAATTACCGCGACCTCGATGATTACTATGGCGCGCTCGACAACGGAGTCTTTCCGGTGATGCGCGGGATAGAGATGACTCCGGACGATCTGGTGCGCCGCGCGGTGATTCACGCGCTAATGTGCCAGTTCGAAGTCTCGTTTTCCGCGATCGAAATCGCCTACCTGATAAATTTTCGCCAGTATTTCGGCCGCGAGCTTGAAGATCTCTCCCGATTTGAAAGAGAAGGGCTGGTCGAAGTGGACGACGCTTCGATCATCGTGACCCCGCGCGGTCGCCTGCTGGTTCGGGCCGTGTGCATGCTATTCGATCAGTATCTCCGCAGCTCCGAGCAGCGCGCCCGGTATTCGAAGGTGATCTGAATGCCCGCTTCCGCGAGTTGAAAATCTGGCCTGAAGCGATGGGCTCGTCTTTCCTCTGCGCTGCCGCAACGCGGCTAGAGAGACGAAATTCGGCGGTTTGCGGCTTTTTCCTTCCGTTCCTGGCAACTCAGGCAGCGTTTGGCGGTGGGGTAGGCGAGCAGACGCGCAGCGTCGATCTCCGTACCGCAATCAGGGCAGGTTCCGTAGGTGCCTTCCTTGATGCGCTTGCGTGCAGCCAGTACATCGATCAATTCCTGCTGGTCCCGGTCGAGTTCGGCGGCCCCAAGGTCCGCGATTTCAGCCGCAACCGCCGCGTCCCCGCGATCTGTGGCCCCGCCGATCAGATCCGCAATATAGCGCTGCCCTTGCTGCGCGCGGGAAGCGCGAACCTCGTTCACCAGTTGCCGGAAGCGCCGGTCGAGAGCGCTTTCGATCTGGTGAAGAAACTTTGGCGATAAACGGTCCATTGAATAGCGATACTATACGAGCGCGGTGGGCCGACTTTGACATAGGTCAATCAGTGACTATGAGCAACGAAACCGATGATAAAGGGCGGGAGATCGACTTCGAGGAAGTGGCGAAGCTGATCGAGGGCTTGGAGCGGGATCTGGCGAAGGTCAGAAGCGGCTCTCGCGACTTGCAGCTGTTGAGGGATGAAGTTGAAACTCTCAAGAACGTGCTTCGCTCTCCGATACGCAGGCACCATTGGATAAGAGACGCCCTGCACGGGACGCGCGTTGCCATCGAAAACGGCCTTGACGCCGCAATGGTCGAGGGCATTAAGGGCAGCTGGTATATTGCGGAAATCGGAAGAATTCTGGGCATGTAAACCGTAACGCCAGCATCGGGGCGCACGAGCCGGCGAGAGATCGTGGTGGGTGGTACAGGGATCGAACCTGTGGCCCCTGCCGTGTGAAGGCAGTGCTCTACCGCTGAGCTAACCACCCGAGGCGGTGAATTTTATCAAAATAGCCGCCGGGCCGCCCTGATCGGATCCCATGCACGATCTATCGAGCCGGCATTATCTGACCCCGCTGTTCGAGCCGGAATCGGTCGCGATTGTCGGCGCGACGGAAAAGCCGGGCAAGGTCGGAGAAGTGCTCGTTTCCAACATGCTGGCGGCGGGTTACCGGGGCGCTTTGTTCGCAGTCAACCCGAAGCATGCGAACGTGCACGGCGTGCCGTGCGTTGCATCGATCGGCAAGCTGCCCAGAAGGGTCGATCTCGCCGTCATTGCGACGCCTGCGAAGACGGTGCCCGAGGTGATCGATCAATGCGGGGAGGCGGGCGTGCGCGCCGCGGTGGTGATCACGGCCGGGTTTTCGGAGACGGGTCCCGAAGGCGCGGCGCTCGAGCGCAGGCTGATCGAAAACGCGCACCGCCATGGCGTGCGGGTGATCGGTCCCAATTGCCTCGGAATTTTGCGCCCCGACCTGGGCCTCAACGTCACCTTCGCCCGGAGCAAGGCCCTGGCCGGATCGCTCGGCCTGATCTCGCAGTCCGGCGCGGTGTGCGCTGCGATGCTCGACTGGGCGACGCCCAACGGAATCGGGTTCTCGAGCGTGGTCTCGTTGGGAGGGTCGAGCGACCTTGATTTCGGCGAGATCATCGATTATCTCGTCAACGACGCGAGGACCGAGCATATTCTGCTGTACATCGAAGGCGTGCGCGACGCGCGCCGCTTTCTCAGCAGCCTGCGCGCGGCCGCGCGGGTGAAGCCCGTGATCCTGATGAAGGTCGGGCGCCATCCGGCCGGATCCCGGGCTGCCGTGTCGCACACCGGAGCCATCGTCGGGTCGGACGACGTGTTCGACGCGGTGGTGAAGCGCGCCGGCGTGGTGCGCGTGACCCTGATCGGTCAGCTGGTCGCCGCCGCGCAGGCGCTCGCCTCGCATGTGCGGCCGCAAGGCGATCGCCTCGCGGTGGTCACCAACGGCGGCGGACCCGGCGTCATGGCGGCGGACCGCGCTGCGGATCTCGGTCTTCGCCTTGCCGAGCTGTCGCCCGCGACGATCGAGGCGCTGCGCCGCGCGTTGCCGGCCAACTGGTCGCACGGAAATCCGATCGATCTCATCGGCGACGCCGACAGCACGCGCTACCACGCAGCGGTTTCCGCGTGTCTCGCCGATGACGGCGTCGACGGCGTCCTGACGATCCTCACGCCGCAGGCGATGACCGAAGCCGAAGACGTGGCGCGCGCGGTGGCCGACGCGGCGCGCGGCGCATCAAAACCGCTGCTGGCCTGCTGGATGGGCGAGGGAAGCGTTGTTTCCGGGCGCAAGCTGCTGCAGCAGGCCGGCATCCCGACGTTTCGCACGCCGGAACCGGCAGTGGAGATGTTCGCCAATGTTTCGGCGTTCTACCGCAACCAGCAGGCTCTGCTGCAAACGCCGGGGCCGCTGTCGCGCCAGCCCGCTCCGGATCTGGACGGCGCGCGTTTGCTGATAGAGGCGGCCCTGGCGGATCGCCGCACGGTGTTGAGCGAAATGGAATCCAAGGCGCTGCTGGCCGCGTTTCATGTCCCGATCGCGAAGACCGAAGTCGCCCGCTCGGGGCATGAGGCGATGCTCATTGCCACGAAAATAGGTTTCCCGGTCGCGATGAAGATCAACTCGCCCGACATCACGCACAAGACCGACGCCGGCGGGGTTCGCCTCAGTCTCGCCAACGCCCACGCGGTGCGCTCGGCTTACCGGGAGACGCTCGACGAGGTGGGCCGCAACCGGCCGGGCTCGCGCCTGGACGGAGTATCGATCGAGCCGATGATCGTGCGCCCGAACGGGCGCGAGTTGATGGTCGGCGTGATGCGCGATCCCGTGTTCGGTCCGGCGATCACCTTCGGCGCCGGCGGGACCGCCGTGGAGATCCATCGCGACCGGACGGTGGCGCTGCCGCCGCTGAACGCCTTTCTCGTTGCCGACATGGTTCGCGGCACCCGCGTGTCCGGGCTGCTCGGTGCGTTCCGCAGGATGCCGCCCGTTGACATGGGCGCGCTCGAGGCTGTACTGCTGCGCGTTTCGGAAATGGTCTGCGAGCTGCCCTGGCTCCAGGAACTGGATATCAATCCACTAATCATCGACGAGGCGGGCGCCGTCGCCGCGGATGCCCGCGCAGTGATCGCGCAGACGGGGCCCATGCGCACGCGCTACGGCCATATGGCGATTCACCCGTATCCCGCGCACCTTGTCACCGCGTGGCAGCTTCCGGACGGGTCATCGGTCACATTGCGACCGATCCGGCCGGAGGACGCGAATATTGAGATTGAATTCGTGAAGGGCTTGTCGGAGAACAGCCGGTACTTCCGCTTCATGAACACTCTGCGCGAGCTGACCCCTGCGATGCTGGCCCGTTTCACACAGATCGACTACGACCGGGAAATGGCCTTTGTCGCGGTGCGGGAACAGGGCGGGCGAGAAATCGAGATCGCCGTGGTCCGCTACATCACCAATCCGGACGGGGAAACGTGCGAGTTTGCCATCGTCGTCGCCGATGCGTGGCAGTGCAAGGGCCTGGGCAGGCGCATGCTCGAGTTGCTCATCGAGGCAGGGCGCTCGCGAGGGCTCAAGGCAATGGTCGGGCATATTTTCGCCAACAATCGCGCGATGCTCGCGCTTTGCGAAAAGCTGGGATTCACGTTGAGCGAAAACCGCAAAGACCCGGCGACCCGGCGCGCGACCCTGTCTCTTGCGGGCCCGCACGACAGCCGATAGCACGGGGACGCCTCGCCCGGGTGGGCGCCGGCGCCATCGCGTAAAATGCTGCGTCTTCGAGCCGCGATGATGATCAGAACGCGATTTGCGCCGAGTCCGACCGGGTACCTCCACGTGGGAGGGGCGCGCACCGCGCTGTTCTCCTGGGCGTACGCGCGAAAGCAGGGCGGCAAATTCATACTCCGCATCGAGGACACCGACCTCGAGCGCTCCACCGAGGCGTCGGTGCAGGCGATACTCGACGGCATGCGCTGGCTCGCGCTTGACTGGGACGAAGGCCCGTTCCGGCAGATGCAGCGACTGCTGCGCTACCGCGCGGTCGCGGAGCAGCTCTTGCGCGAAGGCAAGGCCTACCGCTGTTACTGCAGCCGGGAAGAGCTTGAGAAAATGCGCGTGGCGCAGCGCGCGCGCGGCGAAAAGCCGCGTTACGACGGCCGCTGGCGCGATTCGAAAGCGGCGCCACCTCCCGGCGTCCCGCCCGTTATCCGCTTCAAGAACCCGCCCGACGGCGAGGTGACGTTTCACGATCTCGTCAAGGGCGGGATCACGGTGGCGAATTCCGAGCTCGACGATCTCGTGCTTCTGCGCGCCGACGGCGTGCCCACCTACAACTTCGGCGTGGTCGTGGACGACCTCGACATGAACATCACGCACGTGATCCGCGGCGACGATCACGTCAACAATACTCCGCGCCAGGTCAACATCTTTCGTGCGATCGGCGCGGAGCTGCCGAAATTCGCCCATGTTCCGATGATTCTCGGCGTCGACGGCGAGCGGCTTTCCAAGCGTCATGGCGCCGTGAGCGTCATGCAGTACAGCGAGGACGGCTATCTGCCCGAAGCGCTGGTCAACTATCTTGCGCGCCTGGGT
>JBGPLD010000029.1:0-8545 GCA_041486325.1 Gammaproteobacteria bacterium | reverse complement strand
GTTCGAAGCCGCGCTGCGCGCCGAAAGCCGCGATGCGCATCGTGCCCTGCGCTTTCTCCAGGCGGCGCTGGCGCATGCCCCGAAGGAGCGGGCTTCGATCACACTCTTCGACCCGGCGCCGATGTCACTCGCGCGCCTGGCGGGATTGGAGCGCGCGCAGATGTTGCTTCAGTCCGGCTCGCGCCCGCGCCTGCAGGCGTTCCTGCACGCCTGGAGCGAATGGCTGCACGCCGCGCCCGCGCATGGAGTGCGCTGGCACCTGGACGTGGATCCGATCGAATTCTAGCGGTTGGCCCGCTTGCGCGAATGCGGCTTCGTCGAGCCGCTCCGGAATCAAGCGGATTTTTTCGCCGCCTTCTTCACTTTGCGCGGACGGGACTTGCCGTGCGAGCCGCGGAAGACCTTGCCGCGGAAAGTGCGCTTGTCGCCTTTGCCCAAGCTGATTCTCCTAGAAGCGTCGGAAGGAGCGATATTCTACAGTCAGAGCGCCGTTGGACGGCAATGGATGGCGCGAGAGCGCGGTTTCGGGTGTGTGTCGACGCGTATAATACGCGGGCTTTTCCGCATTTCCATGTCTGCCGAGATCAAATCCCATCTCACCGAACTGCTCACCCGGGCCCTCGCGAAGGTCGCGCCGCAGCAGCCCGGCTCGCTGATCTCGCTCGAGCGCCCCAAGCAGGCGCAGCACGGCGATTTCTCCTGCCCTGCCGCAATGCAGATCTCGCGCGCGCTGAAGCGCGATCCGCGCGAGGTCGCGCAGGAATTGATCGCCGCGCTCCCAGCCTCCGATTGGCTCGAACGCGCCGAAATCGCAGGCCCCGGCTTCATCAATCTGCGGGTGCGCCCCGCCGCGAAGCAGCACATAGTCAAGACCATTTCTGCCGAGGGTGACCGCTACGGCCGCTCCAGCCGCGGGCAGGGCCAGCGGGTGATGGTGGAATTCGTTTCGGCCAACCCGACCGGACCGCTGCACGTGGGTCACGGCAGGCAGGCTGCCCTCGGCGACGCGATCGCGGCACTGCTCGAATCTCAGGGCTGGCGCGTGACGCGCGAGTTCTATTACAACGACGCAGGCGCGCAAATCCGTAACCTGGGGCTGTCGGTGCAGGCGCGGATGCGGGAGAAACTCGGCGTTCCCGCCGAGTTTCCCGCCGACGGCTACCACGGAGAATACGTACGCGAGATTGCAGACAGGTACCTCGCCGCGGGGAAAACCCACGGCGAGGATCTCGACGCAATAACCGGCTTCGCGGTCGCCGAATTGCGGCGCGAACAGGACCTCGATTTGCAAGCGCTGGGCGTGCGCTTCGACAACTACTATCTGGAATCGTCCTTGTACACCGACGGCCGCTTGGACAAGACGGTAAAGTCCCTGGTCGAGGCCGGGAAGACCTTCGAGAAAGACGGCGCCCTGTGGTTGAAGACCACGGAATACGGCGACGACAAGGACCGCGTCATGCGCAAATCCGACGGCACGTATACCTATTTCGTTCCGGACGTCGCCTATCACATGACGAAGTGGGAGCGCGGCTTCGAGCACGCCATCAACGTGCAGGGCTCGGACCACCACAGCACCGTGACCCGGGTGCGCGCCGGGCTTCAGGCCGCCTCCTCGGGCTGGGCGCGAAGCATTCCCCGTGGTTACCCGGAATATATTCTGCACAAAATGGTGACGGTGATGAAGGCGGGGGAAGAGATGAAGATCTCCAAACGCGCCGGCTCCTATGTCACGCTGCGGGAGCTTATCGACGAAGTCGGACGCGACGCGACGCGGCTCCTGCTCCTGTCGCGCAAAGCTGATACCGAATTCGTTTTCGACATCGACCTCGCCAAATCGCACTCGGAGGAAAATCCCGTGTATTACGTGCAGTACGCGCACGCGCGGATTTGCTCGGTGCTGTCGCAATGGGGCGGCCCCGAATCGCAACTGGAGGCCGTCCAACTGGAGCCGCTCGCAAGCGCAAGGGAGCTCGCGCTCCTGCAGCGGCTTGGCGAGTATCCCGAGATGCTCGAACTCGCCGCGGCGGAATTCTCGCCGCACCAGGTCGTAAATTACCTGCGCGGGCTGGCGGGAGAGTTCCACAGTTACTATAATGCCGAACGCATTCTCGTCCCGGAGGCGCAGCCAAGGCTGGCGCGGTTGGCCCTGTGCCGGGCCGCTAGGCAGGTTCTGCACAACGGCCTCTCGCTGCTGGGCGTGACGGCGCCGAAGGAAATGTAATCCACAGAATGAATCAGGATTTCAAGCCAAGACAGGCGACAAGAGCGACAAGACCGGGCAGCGGGTTTCTTCTGGGGCTGTGCCTCGGTTTCCTGCTCGGCGTGGGCGCCGCGGCGGGGATCGCATTCTATTTCTTCAAGTCGCCCGTTCCGTTCGTGGACAAGACCCGGGCTCCGGAAAAGCCGCTGCCCACAGGCCAGAACCTGACCGACTCGCCCAAGGCGGCGGCTGCCGATGAAACCCGGCCGCGCTTCGATTTCTACCGCATCCTCCCCGGGCAGGAAGAACCGGTCACGGACAAGCAGATCCGGGAAGCCGCCAGGCAGGCCGACAAGCCCGGTGCGCCCAAGGACGTCTACCTGATTCAGGCGGGCGCCTTCCAGAATCCGGCGGACGCGGACAATCTCAAGGCAAGGCTTGCGTTGTTGGGATTTGAAGCCGGCGTCGAGCCCGCCAATCTCGCCGAAAAGGGCATTTGGTACCGGGTGCGAATGGGACCCTATACCAAGCTCGACGAAATCAATCACATCAGGCAGCAACTTGCTCAGAACGGAGTGGATGCCTCGCTGGTCAGAATCAAGGATGCCGCCAAAAATTAAGGAGTGACTTTCATGGGTTTGCGCCTGCTTGCCGCCTTCGCCGGCCTGTTGCTTAACCTCGCCGTCAATGCCCAGGGCGCGCCTGCCGAGGGCATCGACTATGCGGAATTGAAGCCGCCGCAGGCGACCGATGCGCCGGGGAAGATCGAGGTCGTGGAATTTTTCTGGTATCGCTGCCCGCATTGCTACGCACTCGAGCCGGATCTCGATGCCTGGCTGAAGAGGCTGCCGCGCGATGTCCAGTTCAGGCGCGTCCCCGGAATCCTGAACGAGGATTGGGCGGTCGACGCGCGAATTTACTATGCCCTGGAAGCGCTCGGCGAGACTGGCCGGCTGCACCGGCCGCTATTCGACGCCATCCACCAGCAGGATGGTGTAAGGCTTCGCGGCGACACCTTCGCCAAGTGGGTGGCGGACTGGCTCGCCAAGCAAGGCGTGGACAGGGCCAGGTATGACGCAGCCTTGCACTCGTTCACCGTGGAGAGCAGGCTGCGCCGGGCGATTCAGATGAGCCAGGCATACCGGCTGGATGGCGTTCCGGCCTTGGCGGTGCAGGGCCGCTACGTGGTAATGCCAAGCGGCCAGCGCAAGGCCATGCTCGATACGACGGATTTCCTCGTGGGCGAGGCGCGCAAGCAACTCGTGAAGGCAAAACCTTAGCGCGTCATGTAGAACGGAGGGACCCTTTTCCCTCCATACGGCGCGGCAGCGTCCGCGCGCATCGCGCAAGACGCGTCAATGCCGGGCTAGGACTTGGGCGCGCCGAGCCGGAAGCTGGCGTACGAACCCGGAGCGTCCTCGATGATTTTCAGCCCGCCCTCGCCGGGAATGCGCGCGGGCACCCGTTCGGGTCCATTGAGCGCGGCGATCCAGTCCTGCCAGTCGTTCCACCACGAGCCTTCATTCCAGCTTGCGTCTTCCTGCCATTCCTCCGCCGATTCGGGCAACTGCGGCTTGGTCCAGTAGCCGTACTTGTTCGCGGAAGGCGGATTGACAATGCCGGCGATGTGCCCCGAACCGCCGAGCACGAACTTCACGGGGCCCTTGAGTATGCGGGCGCCTTTGTAAGTCGACTTCCAGGGCGCGATGTGGTCTTCAACGGTGGAAACGAAATACGCGGGTATCGTTATCATGCGCAGATCGATCGGCACTCCGCCGAGCGTGACGCCGCCGGGATCTTTCAGCTTGTTCCCGAGATACATATTGCGCAGATAGAAGCTGTGCATTTTCGCAGGCATGCGCGTGGAATCGGAGTTCCAGTACAGGAGGTCGAACGGGAACGGATCCTTGCCGAGAAGATAGTTGTTGATCACGAACGACCAGATGAGGTCGTTCGCGCGCAGCATATTGAAGGTGCCCGCCATCTCCGAGCCTTCGAGATAGCCGCGCTCGTTCATGCGGCGCTCGAGATTCTCGACCTGCTGCTCGTCGATGAAAATCCCCAGCTCGCCCGGAATCGAGAAATCGAGCAGCGAAACGAAGAAGGTTGCCGACGCAGCGCGATGGTCGCCTTTTTCCGCCATCCAGGCGAGCGTTGCGCCAAGCAGCGTGCCGCCGAGGCAATAGCCGATGACGTTGATATCGTTCTCCCCCGTTGCCTTCTCGACCGCGGCCAGCGACGCGATGGTTCCTTCCATCATGTAGTCCTCGAAGCTCTTGCCGGCGAAGCGTTCGTCGGGGTTCACCCATGAGATCACGAATACCGTGTGTCCTTGCCCGGCGGCCCAGCGGATGAAGGAGTTTTTCTCGCGCAAGTCGAGGATGTAGTACTTGTTGATCCAGGGCGGAACGATGAGGAGCGGACGCCGGAAGACCTGCTGCGTGGCCGGCGCATACTGGATGAGCTGCATCAGGTCGTTCTGAAACACGACCTTGCCCGGCGTGGTGGCAACGTTGACGCCCACCTTGAACGCGTTCTCGTCGGTCATGCTGATGCGAAGCTGGCCGCCGCCGCGCTCCAGGTCGGCGAGCAGGTTGTTGAGCCCCTTGACCAGGTTCTGCCCGCCCGATTGCAGCGTTTCGCGCAATACCTGAGGGTTGGTCAACGCGAAATTCGAAGGTGACAGCGCGTCGATGTACTGGCGCGTGAAGAAATTAACCTTGTTCCGCGTTTCCTCCGGCAGGCCTTCGACCGAGGAAACGGCATCGTGAATATGCCGCGCCGCAATCAGGTATGACTGCTTGATGTAATCGAACAGGAAATGGCTCTGCCACTCCTCATCGCGAAAGCGTTCGTCGCCCTTGGCGGGTTCCGCTACGGTCTTGGCGTCGTGCCCCATCATTCTGAGCATCGAGAATTGCCACAGCGACATGTGGTCCTGGAACATCCTCATCTGGGTCTCGGCGACTTTCCAGGGATTGGTAAACATGTTCGCGGCGAGATCCATGAACGCCCTGGCAATGCCGAACTCGTCCGTACCGGCGATGCCCTTGCCCCCGGCATGGCGTTGCAGGAAGTCGCCCATCAGTTTGCCCGAGCGCTCGGCGATTTCCGCAAAGACCGTTGCGGATTGGGTTGGGTCGTAACCGGGCCGGGGAGCGGGCATTTGATGTTGTGGCGATGAGGCGGAAAGGGTCTGCCCTTTTCCTAGCCCTGAACGTAGCGGACCACGCCGTCGGCGCCGACCGAGCGCTTGAGCCGCTCTTCGTAGTAGAGGAAGTGCAGATGCGCCATGGCCTCGCCCATGGCGAAGAACAACTGGTGCGTGTCGAGGCTGCGGCGAAAGAGGGTGGAGAGAACGTCGGCGGCGGCCTTGGGCTTGTCGCACACCTCGTGCAATTCTTCCAGGCGCTGGCGATGGTGCGCCTGAAGTTGCGCGATGCGCTCGCGCAGGCCGCGAAACGGCAGCCCGTGCGAAGGCAGCGTCAGCGTCGTCGCCGGCAGCTCGCCGTAATGCGCAATCGAATCGAGAAAAAGCGCGAGCGGGTTGCCCTCGGGCTCGTTCGCCCAGACGCTCACATTGGTGGATATCCTGGGAAGCACCATGTCGCCCGAGATGAGCACGCCAAGCGACTCGCAGTAGAGCGCGGCGTGCTCCGGCGCGTGGCCATAACCCATGATCACGCGCCAGCCGCGGCCGCCGATGCGGTGCGTCTGCCCTTCCATCAGCCGCCGGTACGAGGACGGGAATCCGGGCACCCGGCTGCGATAGCCATTGCGGCGCTCCTTCATCAGCTCCAGCTGATCATCCGCGAGCCCGTTGCGGGTGAACATCGACACAACGTTCTCGAACGCGAATCCCGCCCGTTCGTCGCGCATCGCATGCGCGGCAAGGTATTCTGCCTGCGGCATCCAGAACTCGGCGCCGGTGCGCTCGGTCAGCCAGGATGCGAGGCCGGCATGATCGGGGTGGTGGTGCGTGACGATGACGCGCTTCACGGGAAGGCCAGCCACGCGCTTGTCAAATACCCGGTCCCACAGCGCGCGCGTGACGTCGTCGCCCAGCCCGCAATCAACGAGGGTCCAGGCGGCTTTTCCGCTAATATCGTCTTCAAGAAGCCAAAGGTTGATGTGATCAAGCGCGAACGGCAAGGGCATGCGCAGCCAATGCACGCCGGGTGCGATTTCCGATGTTTCCCCGGCGCCGGGGGGCGTCGATCGAGGAAATTCGAGTATGGATTCCGGGGTCATGCGCTTTGATCGCGGCGCTCCGGACGGAGTAAAATCCTTCTGCCAGCGCCGAAGAGTGCGGATTTTCGCAGATTATTGCGGCGCACGCCACATAATCAGCCGCGTGCAGGCGGCGCCAGCCCGGCCGGCTCGACCCATGCATCGACGTAAAATTGATTCTTGACCACCCTGTGGAGAACGTTCGCATGGACCGCGCCGGCAGCCTATCCAGCGGAACCCCGACGATCGAACTGCCCGGAATGAGCTTTCGCCTCGGCGAAGGCATCGACATGCTGCGCAGCACGGTGCGCAGCTTCGCCGCGGCGGAGATCGCGCCGCTCGCCGCCGAGATCGACCGCTGCAACCAGTTCCCCGCGGTCCTGTGGAAGAAAATGGGCGCGCTCGGGCTTCTCGGCATCACGGTAGAAGAGGCATACGGCGGCACCCTGATGGGCTACACGGCCCACATTGTCGCCATGGAAGAGATCAGCCGCGCTTCGGCCTCGGTGGGCCTGTCCTACGGTGCGCACTCCAATCTCTGCGTCAACCAGATCCGCAGGAACGGCAGCCAGGCGCAGAAGAAGAAATATCTGCCCAAGCTTGTCTCGGGCGAGCACGTCGGCGCGCTCGCCATGTCCGAGCCCGGTTCCGGCTCGGACGTCGTCTCGATGAAAACCCGCGCGGCATACCGCAACGGAAAATTCGTGCTGAACGGCGCCAAGATGTGGATCACCAACGGCCCCGACGCCGACGTGCTGGTGGTCTATGCCAAGACCGACACCAGCGCCGGACCCGAAGTTGCGAAACCGGGACTCACCGCCTTTATTGTCGAAAAGGGGTTCAAGGGATTTTCCACTGCGCAAAAACTCGACAAGCTCGGCATGCGCGGCTCGAACACCTGCGAGCTGGTGTTCCAGGACTGCGAGGTGCCGGAAGAAAATATCCTCTCGGAGGTCGGCCGCGGCGTGAACGTATTGATGAGCGGCCTGGACTACGAGCGCGCGGTGCTCGCCGGCGGCCCATTGGGCATCATGCAGGCGTGCATGGACGTCGTGGTTCCCTACGTGCACGAGCGCAAGCAGTTCGGCCAGGCTATCGGCGAGTTCCAGTTGATGCAGGGCAAACTCGCCGACATGTACACCACGCTCAACGCCTGCCGCGCCTATGTATACGCGGTCGGCCAGGCCTGCGACCGCGGCGAGGCCATCCGCAAGGACGCCGCCGGCGCAATCCTGTACGCCGCGGAGAAAGCGACCTGGATGGCGGGCGAGGCGATCCAGTGCCTCGGCGGCAATGGCTACATCAACGATTACCCGGCCGGCCGGCTGTGGCGCGACGCGAAGCTCTATGAAATCGGCGCGGGCACTTCGGAAATCCGGAGATGGCTCATCGGCCGCGAGCTGTTCACGGAAACATCTTGATCACCGCGAATGGCGCAAAGGTTCTCGAATAGAGCAAGTTTTTCCTTCGTGTCCTTCGCGGTTAAACGCTTTTCAATTCAGGAGCAATCGCCGTGCTAAATGATCCAGTCGTCATCGTTTCCGCCGCGCGCACGCCGATGGGCGCATTCCAGGGCGAGCTGAAGGACTTTGCCGCGCCGCAGCTCGGCGCTGCCGCGATCCGCGCCGCGGTCGAGCGCGCCGGAATCAAATCCGATCAGGTGCAGGAAGCGATCATGGGCTGCGTGCTGCCCGCGGGACAGGGCCAGGCGCCCGCGCGCCAGGCAGCCTTGAGCGCGGGCTTGGCGCTTTCCACCGGCTGCACCACCGTCAACAAGATGTGCGGCTCGGGCATGAAGGCGGCGATGTTCGCGCACGACATGCTTGTGGCAAACGTAAATGAGGGCGTAAACGACATCATGGTCGCGGGCGGAATGGAATCCATGACCAACGCGCCGTATCTGCTGCCGAAAGCGCGCGCGGGTCTGCGCATGGGCCACGGCCAGATCATCGACCATATGTTTTTTGACGGCCTCGAGGACGCCTACGCAAAAGACGAAAGAGGCGGAGGCCGGCTGATGGGCACTTTCGCCGAGGACTGCGCGGCCAAGTACGGCTTCACGCGCGAAGAGCAGGACAAATTTGCCGTGGCTTCGCTCCAGCGCGCGCAGGCCGC
>JBGPLD010000028.1:0-8628 GCA_041486325.1 Gammaproteobacteria bacterium | reverse complement strand
GCGTAGGTTGAGATGCAGGCGCAGCAGGATCGGAGAGCGGCGAGCGGAGTCTCTTGAACGGCATCTCCAGCTCCGCTGCGGTCGCGCAACTGGAGCAAGGCAAACCGCACCAAATGGGAACGGTGGCGCTCAAGATCTTGGGGACCTGGCTCGGCGGGAGAGGGGGACATCGGTACGAGGAATGGAATGACCGAATGCGCGCTCAATCTAGCCACTTCCCGCCGCTCGCGCAACGACCCTTGAATTCGACTGTTCCCTCCCCATGTTAAGTCTGTGCGGGCAATGCGCCCGAATCTGAATTCAAGGAGAAACTCAATGGTAAATATTATGCGTCATGACCCGTTCGGGGAATTGGTTGATGATCTATTCAAGGGGTATTTTGTCCGTCCGGCAGGGTATGAAATCGACGAGCCGGTGCGCCGCATGAAGATCGATGTCACCGAGCAGAACGGCGATTATAAGGTGCTTGCCGAGCTGCCCGGAGTGAAGAAGGACGACATACGCGTGAGCATCGATGGCGACCAGGTTTCGATCACTACCGAAGCGCGCGCCGAGCGCGACGCAAAGGACGGCGAGCGCGTGCTGCACAGCGAACGCTACTTGGGCAAGATATCGCGCGCTTTCCGGCTGGGGTCGGAGATCGACGAGTCGAAGGCGAGCGGCAGGTACACCGAAGGCGTGCTGGAACTCACGCTGCCGAAGAAGGCGACAGCCGCCGCGCGGCAACTCACGATCCAGTAAGAGAACGAACCGTTGACCGGGGCGGTCCCCCTCCTCGCCGCGGAGTCTCGGAGGCGCCCCGACGCAGCCGTGCTGCGGCAGGGCGCCTTTTTTATGCACCGGCACGGTAGAATCCGTGCTGGAATCGATCTCGCCATGACCACCCCAAACGCTTCACTCAAGGCGCAAGTGCTGGCCGAAGCGCTGCCTTATATCCGGCGTTTTCACGGGAAGACCATTGTCGTCAAGTACGGCGGAAACGCCATGACCGACGAGAAGCTGAAGCACAGTTTTGCCCACGACGTGGTGTTACTGAAGCTCGTCGGCATGAACCCGGTGGTTGTGCATGGCGGCGGCCCGCAGATTGACGAGCATCTGGCCCGCATGGGCAAGAAGGGCGAGTTCGTCCAGGGCATGCGGGTGACCGACGCCGAAACCATGGACGTGGTCGAGATGGTCCTGGGCGGTCAGGTCAACAAGGAAGTGGTGACGCTCATCAATCAGGCGGGAGGGAAAGCCGTGGGTCTTACTGGCCAGGACGGCGCGTTCATCCGCGCTAAGAAAATGTTGCTCTCTGACAAGAATAACGGAGGCGAGAAAATCGATATCGGCCAAGTCGGCGAGATTGCTTCGATCGACCCAAAGGTGATCTCGGCGCTGGAGGAAGGGGGCTTCATTCCGGTCGTGGCGCCCATCGGCGTCGGCGAGGACGGCCAGTCCTACAACATCAACGCCGATCTGGTCGCCGGCAAGCTTGCCGAGGTGCTGCGGGCCGAGAAGCTGGTGGTGCTTACCAATACTCCAGGCGTGCTCGACAGAAACGGCAAGCTTCTGACCGGCCTCACGCCCAAGAAAGTCGATACGCTGGTGGCCGACGGTACTCTTTCAGGCGGCATGTTGCCCAAGATCAGCTCGGCCCTGGACGCCGCGAAAAACGGCGTGAAAAGCGTGCACATCATCGACGGACGGGTCGAGCACGCGCTCCTGCTCGAAATTCTTACCGACGAAGGCGTAGGGACCTTGATCCGCTCCAAGTGACGGGTCTCAGGCGACGCGATTGCCATTCGCGTCCCACAATCCCGCGATATAGCCTTCGTTCGCGTCGTAAATCGTAAGCATGCGGCCGCGTGGCGTCTGGCTGAACGACAAGTGCACCCAGCGGCCATATTCCAGGATGCATTGGTCAAAATCGATATTGGAATGCTGGATTGCGCGGGCGACATCGAGCGGCGGTCCATAATCCGGGCAGACGAAATCGACTGCGAGGCCCTGCATGTGCTGGGAAGCGTACGAGCCGCCCACGGTTTCGTTCAGTTCGGCGCAGCGGTAGGCACTCGATATTTCCAGCGGCTCTCGAAGCAGCACCTGTACTTTTTCCAATCCGGCGGCCAGCCGTTTCAGGTTTTCGATTATCTCGGGGGGCGGCGTATTGTCGATGCCATTCTGCTCCGCGGTTTCGGAATAGGTGAACTGCACCAGAGAGAAATGGGGCGAGAGCTGCATTGACGGGGATTGTAGTGGGATGCGTGGAAACGCAACAGTGGACGGCGTAGGTCCCTGGCCCCGGCAATGACTCGACCCCCCCGGCCGAGTAAAGGCCGCAGTGGGTAGCAAGCACTTACCTAGAATCATATAATAGGGCGCCACGCCCACTGCCCCGAGTTTCTTAGAGGATGCCATGCCCGCTGCCAAGCCCGGCGAGCGCCGCTTGCAGATACTGCAGGTTCTGGCGCAAATGCTCGAGGACCCGAAGGGGGAAAGGGTCACCACGGCCGCCCTGGCGAAAAAGCTGGATGTTTCCGAGGCTGCGCTGTATCGGCACTTCGCCAGCAAGGCGCAGATGTTCGAGGGCTTGATCGAGTTCATTGAGAAGACGCTGTTCAGCCTCGTGAACAAGATCACTGCCGACGAGGAGGATGGATTGAAACAAGTTCATGCCATCCTTGCTTCGCTGCTGAGCTTTGCCGAGAAGAACCCGGGGATGACCCGGGTGCTGATCGGTGATGCGCTGGTCAACGAAGACGAGCGGTTGCAGGCGCGCATCAATCAGTTGCATGACCGGCTGGAAGCGACGCTGAAGCAGTGCCTGCGCATGGCTGACACTCAGGGGCGCGATGACCCGGTTCACGCCGGGGATGCTCACGCTGCGCCCGATGAGGGCGCGCGAGCGAACCTGCTGCTTTGCTACGTCATTGGCCGCTGGCAGCAATTTGCAAAAAGCGGCTTCAAGCGGCACCCGTCGGAGTTGTGGGACAAGCAATGGCCGCTGCTGGTGTAGTGCCGGTACGGGAGCGCAAGCTGCGGAAAAGGAACCCCGCGCTCCCGACGCCGCTCCGATCAGGCGGTAACCTTCGCGCACACCTCGCACGCCGGGTCTTTGACGAGCTTGAGCACGCGCCATTGCATCGATAGCGCATCGAGGATCATGAGACGCCCGTTGAGCGTCTCACCGGCACCGGCAAGGAGCTTCAGCGCTTCGGCTGCCTGAACCGTGCCGATGATGCCGGTAAGAGGCGCAAATACGCCCATGACTGCGCAGCGCACTTCCTCGAATTCCGCTTTTTCCGGGAACAGGCAGTGATAGCAGGGGCTCGATTCGTCCCTAAGGTCGAAAACGCTCACCTGGCCGTCGAAGCGAACGGCCGCGCCCGAAACAAGCGGCTTGCGGTGCCGCACGCAGGCGCGATTTACCGCGTGGCGTGTGGCAAAGTTGTCGGAGCAGTCGAGCACAACGTTCGCGGATGCGACCAGGCGATCGAGCTCGGCGCCCTCCAGACGGCGCTCGATCGGAACGACGCTTACCTCAGGATTTATCATCGCCAGCGCGGCGCGTCCCGACGCTGCTTTGGGTTTGCCCACCGATTGGGTGGTATGGAGGATCTGGCGCTGAAGGTTCGTGAGGTCCACTGAGTCGCCGTCGGCCAATGTAATGGTTCCGACTCCTGCGGCCGCGAGGTAGAGCGCCGCCGGGGAGCCCAGGCCGCCGGCACCGATCACGAGCGCCGAGGACGCCAGAAGGCGCTGTTGGCCTTCCACGCCGATTTCGGCGAGCAAGATATGCCGCGAGTAGCGCAGCAGCTGCTGATCATTCATAGACCTTGAGCTGGCAAGTTCAGGAGTTGCCGCCGGCGAGATTCAAAATCCGCTGATTTAGCCGCGCCCAAAGCGCCCGCTTCAATCGGTGGAGATAGTCCGGCGCATATCGCGCCGGACTATCAGTTCTTCTTAGGCGCCGTCTGTGCGCTTTGCGCCGTGGCGAGCGGCTGGCCCTTCAGGAACTTGAGCGCCTGCTGAAACTGGAAATCCTTGTCCGAGGCGAACTCGATCGGTGCCGGTGGCTTGTCCTCGCCGTTACCGTTGGACGATGGCTTGGCGGAAGTCTGCTGCGCCTTGACGTCCTTGCCGCTTTTTTCCTGGTCGTTGGCGAGATGCTTGTCGAGATCAGCCTCGCGCAACCTCGCAATCGTCGGCGTAGCCGGGTCCTCGACCACAATATCGGGCGTGATGCCTTTCGCCTGGATCGAGCGCCCGCTGGGCGTGTAATAGCGGGCGGTCGTGAGCTTGATCCCGGTGTTGTTGCCGAGCGGCAGAATAGTTTGCACGGAGCCTTTGCCGAAGGTTTGCGTACCCATGATGGTGGCCCGTTTGTGATCCTGCAGCGCACCCGCGACGATCTCGGAGGCCGATGCCGAACCCCCATTTACGAGCACCACCATAGGCACTGTCTTGACGGCTGCCGGCAGCTTTTTCAGGTAGTCATCCCGGTTGCCGCGAAGGTAATCTTCGGGCGCGGCGATGAACTTGCGCTTGGCGTCCTCGGTCCGGCCGTCAGTGGATACCACCAACACTCGCGACGGCAGGAACGCGGAGGAAATTCCTACCGCGCCGTTGAGCAGGCCTCCCGGGTCGTTCCGGAGGTCGAGCATGAGGCCCTTCAGAGGCCCGTTGCGGTACAGCTCCTCGATGTGCTTCTCCAGATTTTCGCCGGTATGCTCCTGGAACTGCGCGACACGGATCCAGCCGTAGCCGGGCTCGATAAGCTTGGATTTCACGCTTTGCACGCGGATCACGTCGCGCGTAAGCGTCACCTCGAACGGATTCGCCTCGCCCTTTCGCATGATGGTGAGGCGGATGCTCGTTCTCGGCTTGCCGCGCATGCGCTTGACCGCGTCATTCAGGCTCATGCCTTTAACCGACGTGTCATCGAGTTTGATGATGAGATCGCCGGGTTTGAGGCCCGCGCGAAACGCCGGCGTGTCCTCGATCGGCGAGACCACCTTCACGAACCCGTCTTCCATGCCGACTTCGATGCCCAGGCCGCCGAACTCGCCTTGGGTGCCGACCTGAAGCTCCCTGAATGCTTCCTGATCAAGGTAGGCCGAGTGGGGATCGAGCCCGGTGAGCATGCCGCTGATCGCCTCCGTAATGAGTTTCTTGTCTTCGACGGTTTCGACGTAGCTGCTCTTGATCGCGCCGAATACCTCGGCAAACGCGCGCAGCTCGTCTACCGGCAGGGGAAAGCGTGCCGGCTCGCGCTGGGCCACCGCGGAAAAATTGAGGCTGAGCAGTACTCCTGCCAGCACACCTGCGACCACAAGGCCCGCCTGCTTGATTTTGGTTCCCATCGCTTGCTCCTGTGTTTCACTTGCTTCAGCGATTGCAGCATAAAGGACGAAGATACGCCCGCGCCGCGATGCTTCGCTACTTCAAAGTTACCCACCGCATTGGATCAAAAGCTCTACCTTCGTGCCTGATCTCAAAGTATAAACCGGATTCCGTGTTGCCGCCGCTCGCGCCTACGGTCGCGACCGCGTCGCCAGTGCGCACCGTATCGCCAACCTGCTTCAAGATGGATTCGTTGTTGCCGTAAATGGTGAGGTAGCTCTGGCCGTGATCGACGATCAGCAAATTGCCGAAGCCGCGAATCCAGTCGGCAAATACCACGCGTCCGGATGCCACCGCCCGGACGTTCTGGCCCGAAGGCGACCGGATGAACAGGCCCTTCCACGGCGGGCCTCCACTGAAACGTAGAGTGCCGAAATTGTTTGCGAGTTCCCCCTTGATCGGCAGCCGCAGCCCTCCCTTTAACCCGGCAAACGAGCCCTCCTGGCCTCCGGGCTCGGGAACCTTTTCGTTCCGGCGGGCGCGTCCGGGCGGATTCGCGGCAATGACCTTGCCGAGCTCCTCGACCAAGCGGGACAGCCGGGACTCATCGCGCTCAAGTCGTCTTACCTGCCGGCGCTGCTCGCGCAGCTGGGTCGATACACGCGCCAGCACCGCGCGGCGTTCCGCCTGCTGCCGGAGCAGGGCGCCGCGTTCTTTGCGTTGCGCTGTCTCGATGCCGGCAAGCTCGGCGGATTTCTGGAGCATGCGGGTCTCCAGTCCGCGCATCCGGGCGAGACTCGAGCGCAGAGCACCGATGATTTCCGCCTGGGCACGCGAAATATGAGTGTAATAGTGCAGTTCGCGTGCCATGCGGCCCGGGTCTTCCCCAGCGAGCACGAGCTTCAGGTAGTTCTGCTCGCCGTTGAGATAGCGCAGAGTCAACAAGCGCCCGAGGCTTTCCTGGCGCAAAGCGATCTCCGCTCCTGCGGCCCGGGTCTGGCGGGCGAGCGTCTTCAGCTCGTTTTGAGCCGTGCTGCGTTTTTTCGACAGGTCGCGGAGCGATCTGTTGGATTCGGAAATGGCGCGCTCGGACTCTTGCAACTGGTCGCGCGCTTCTGTGCGGGATTCTTCACTGGCGGTGATGTCGACGCGCAGCTGCTCGATGCGTGAGCGCAGCGTATCGAGACCCTCGTTTCCATCCTTTCCCTGTGCCAGAACAAGCACAGGGAAGAGTAGGAGCACCACCCCGACTCGAAACACTGTACCGCAGAGGTTGCATAGGATCGCAGAGGAAGAAGCCTCTCTCTGGGCTCTGCGCGTCCTCTCAGGTGAATTCAAGTCTTCGCCTTGGCTTGGTTGGCAACTGCCCGCGCTCTGGTTTCCGCCTCGGCTGGGTCGCCGAGATAATGGTGGCGAACGGGTTTCAATGCCGCGTCCAACTCGTACACAAGCGGAATTCCGGTGGGGATATTCAGTCCCACTATGTCCTCGTCACCAATGTTATCCAGGTGCTTGACGAGGGCACGAAGGCTGTTGCCGTGCGCGACGATGAGGACCTTTCTCCCCTGACGCACTGAAGGAGCAATGATTTCGTTCCAGTAGGGAAGGAAACGCGCCACCGTGTCCTTTAGGCACTCGGTGAGCGGCAATTCCGCATCCGCGAGCCCTGCATAGCGCGGATCACCACGCGGGTGGCGCGGATCGCCGGGCGCGAGTGCCGGCGGCATCGTATCGTAGCTGCGGCGCCAGCGAAGCACCTGTTCCTCGCCAAACTTTGCCGCTGTCTCGGCCTTGTTCAGCCCCTGCAGCGAACCATAATGGCGCTCGTTCAGGCGCCAGGAGTTGTGCACGGGTATCCACGCCCGATCCATGCCTTCCAGCACGATCCACAGCGTTTTGATGGCCCGCTTGAGTACCGAGGTGTAGGCAATATCGAATACAAAACCATCGTCCTTCAAGACCTCTGCGGCACGCCTTGCTTCCTCGACGCCGCGCGCGGAAAGGCCCACGTCGGTCCAACCCGTGAATCGGTTTTCCTTGTTCCAGACCGACTCGCCGTGACGCAGTAGGACTATCGTGTGCATGGGCGTTCCTGAATGTGCGCGTGTCGCGGGGCAAGAAAGCATTTTATAATAGGCGATTTGCGGGAAAGATGGAAAAACGTGAACGCGAAGCCCCGAGACATTTTCAGGCTGGTCGGCCGCAATGAACGGGCCGGGCAGGAGACACGGATAATGAGAACGATCAAGCGTCGGCTGCCTCTGTGCGAGGATTTCCTCGGTTTTTTGCCTGGGACCTGAGATGCAGGAAGTTGATCTTCTGAGGTTCGTCACCACTTGGCCAAACTATCTTTATATTGCCGTGGCGTGCGCGAGCGGCGCGATGCTGATCTGGCCGGTATTGCGCCGCGGGGCGGGAGGCGCCTCGGTCTCGACGCTCGAAGCGACGCTTCTGATCAATAAGCAGAACGCCATGGTGCTGGACGTGCGCGAATCGGCCGAGTATGAAAAGGGCCATATCCTCGGCGCCAGAAATCTTCCGTTTGCTGATCTCGATGCGCGCGCCGGTGATTTCGACAAGCACAAGGTGAAGCCGGTGATTGTCGTGTGCGGCACCGGCGATCGCTCGGGCAAGGCCGCTGCAATCCTGCACAGGCAGGGGTTCCAGAAGGTTTCCACGCTGAGGGGCGGCATCGGAGCTTGGCGGCAGGCCGGGCTGCCTCTGGAGAAATAGGTGGCGAAAATCAGAATGTACTCAACGCAAGTATGCCCGTTTTGCACCAGGGCGGAGATGTTGCTCAAATCAAAAGGTGTGACGCAAATCGAGAAGATACGCGTCGATCTCGATTCCCGGCAGCGCGAAGAAATGATGCAAATCACCGGCCGCCGGACCGTTCCGCAAATCTACATCGGCGAGAAATATATCGGCGGTTTCGACGAGCTTGCTGCGCTCGAGCACGCCGGCCAACTCGACTTGCTGCTCGCGGCCTAGTCTCCGCGCGCCTCACAACTTCCCACCTGGAGCCCCGATGAGCGATGCGCAGCCGCCGATATTCAGTATCGAGAAAATCTACGTGAAGGACCTTTCTCTGGAGGTGCCGGGCGCACCGCAGGTATTCATGCAGGCCGAGGAGCCGCAGCTGGAAATTCAGCTCGAACAACGCTCGCAGCGCGTGGGCGACGCGCTGTTCGAGGTCACCCTGGTCGCTACGGTGGCGGCAAAGCACGGCGAGAAGACGCTGTTCCTAGTTGAAGTTTCGCAGGCGGGAGTGTTCAAAATCCGTAACGTGGCTGACGCCGATCT
>JBGPLD010000027.1:0-8644 GCA_041486325.1 Gammaproteobacteria bacterium | reverse complement strand
TGGATGGCGGCGGTAACACCGATCTGAATCGCAGTGCCAAATCCCCCCTGCCCGTGCTCGTGCAGAGCGAACGTGGTGCCGATTGGAAACAGGCTGCGCGGCGCGTGCAGGAACTCGAAGCCAAGCAAAAGCAAGTACTTACCCAGCTGCAGCCCCGGCGCGAGATTGCCCCGGGAGCTCCCAGGCCGCAGCCGGAGCCGCAGGCGACAGGGGCGGAACTTGCCGAGAGCGCCCTCGCGATCGCGCGCATGGAAGCACAGATAGCGCGCCAGACCGAGGAATACAACAAGCGTCCGCGAAAAGCGTTCGTCGGCGCTCGCGCGACCGAGGTGCGTTACGCCTTGTACGTCGAAGACTGGCGCCAGAAAATTGAGCGCATCGGTAACCTCAACTACCCCGAAAGCGCGCGCGGAAGGATATATGGAAGTTTGCGTGTGACGGTATCAATCAACGCCGCAGGCAGCCTGGTCGGGGTCGATCTCGAGCGATCCTCCGGTCACAAGATTCTCGACGCAGCGGCGGAGCGCATTGTGCAATTGGCTGCACCCTACGCCAGATTTCCGCCCGATATCCGCAAGGACACCGACATTCTCGTGATCACGCGCACTTGGCACTTCGCGCCTGGTGATAAGGTTTTCAGCGATTGAGCGAGGAATTGGCCCTTACGTAATGTGGTCTGATTGACCCCGGTCCGGCATGACCGACCGTTACGCCGTCGTCGGAAATCCCGTCGCGCACAGCAAATCGCCGCTGATTCATTCTGCATTTGCCCGTGCCGAGCATGCTGCAGTGCTCGTCAATGGTCTGGGAATGCTGGTCGAGCAGGCAGCCGAATCCAATTTTGTCTGGCGAGGCGCGCAGCCTAGCGCCGCGGCTGCATTCGCAGCCCTGCGCAATGCCGGTCAGCAGGGCCTTGCGCAAACTTGGCGAACCCGATGAAGCTTCTCCTCCCGTTATGGAAGCTGTTTTGCTTCGGACTGAGCGCGATGATCGCTGCGTTTTTCCTCTATCAGTTCTGGTTTTTCATTCAAATCCTGTATTGGGTAGAACACAATCCGGTGACGACCCGCTTCATGGACATGCGGCTGGTCACCCTGCGCGAGAAGAACACGCACTCGAGATTGGAGCAGCAATGGGTAGGCTACGGGACAATCTCGGTGCACTTGAAGCGAGCCATCATAATCGCGGAGGACGCAAAATTCATCGAACATGATGGATTTGACTGGGAAGGCATCCGGAAAGCGATGGAGAAGAACCAAATGCGCGGCAAAGTCGTCGCCGGCGGCTCGACGATCACGCAACAGCTCGCGAAAAACCTTTTTCTGTCCAACGAGCGCAGTGCGCTGCGCAAGGGGGAGGAAGCCATCATCGCCTCCATGCTCGAGGCGGTAATGGCCAAGCGCCGCATCTTCGAGCTGTATCTGAACTATGCAGAGTGGGGCGAAAGCGTGTTCGGGGTAGAAGCCGCCGCACGCCATTATTTCGGCGTGGATACAGCAAGCCTCACGCCGGAACAGGCGGCGCGCCTGGCAGCAATGTTGCCGCGCCCGCGTTACTACGATCGAAATCCCGGTTCGCCTTATCTGGCGATATACACCGAATCCATACTCGCCCGCATGCCTTCCGCGCAAATCCCGTGACCTGCACCGCGTAACCGTTACCGAGGGAGGCGACCGGCCTCCATACCGTCGTATTCGACCCCCGGGTAACGAGCAGCCAGGACATAGAATTCCCGATTACGGAGGTCGAGCGAGGCGACGGTATGCGCCTCGATCCTGTCCATCTGCAGCAGTGTTACGCCATTACGGTGGCTCGAGATTGTGACGAAAAGGTAGCCCTGCGCTTCGAGCGCGCGGCGGACCTCGTCGAGCGCCGCACCATTCTTTCCCGCGAAAAAATAACTCCAGCGCAAGGGCCCGTCGACGTTCCAGCCGGCTTGGCGCAACCGCGCGAAAATCGGTTGCAGATCGGCGTGCGTGATCTTTGGTCCGTCCGCCCATGCGACAGGACCGGCGAGCGCGAGCATTATAATTGCGATTCGCCTAATGATCACGGCGCGGTCCGTTGCACTGTCATGCGGCGGATCATTCGGGGCGGCTTGCTGCCCGGTGGCCGCGACCGGCATCAATGCCCGCCAACAAGAACAGGCCAACGGCAAAGAACCCCCCGGTCGCCAGCATCGCGAGGCGATGATTTCCCCCGGATATCCAGGTCACCACGCCATAGGTGATGGGCCCGAGTATGGACGAGAGTTTCACCGCCAAGCCCCATAGGCCGAAGAACTCGGCGTGGCGATCCTCGGGGCTGAGATAGGCCACGAGCGCGCGTCCCGCCGACTGCGAAGATCCGAGACACAAGCCTGCGAGATTGGCGGCTACCCAGAACAGCGCGGGCCCCGCGGCCGACCACGCGATTAACGTTGTCACGATCCAGAGGACCAGCGTGAGGGCAATGGTGCGAACGTGCCCAAGCCGGTCCTGGATGTTGCCGAAAGCGAACGCACCAATTGCCGCGGTAAAATTGACGACCAGGATCAGGATAATCGTGTCTCTGGTTGAAAATCCCAGAGCCTGTTCGGCGTAGACCGCCGCGAGCGCGATCACCGTCTGGATGCCCGCCTGATAGAAAACGATGCAAAGCAGAAAGCGTGCTAGGTCCTGGTAGCGCGCCGCATCACGCACCGTCTGCCCCAGACGCGCAATGGCCGAGATCGCCATGTTTTCGCCGGGCGCGCGCGGCCTGGGCCGCGCGCGTTCGCGCAGTACAAGGAAAGTGGGCAGACTTGCCGCCGCGAATGTCGCCGCCGTGATCAACATGGTGGCCGGCACGAACTGCGCCGCGGACTGCCCCTGCCCCTGTGCCCATGTCACGTAGGCCAGGCAGAGCCCCAGCGTCAGAAGCCCGCCAAGGTAGCCAAGACTCCAGCCCCAGCCCGACACGCGCCCCAGCGCTTCGCCCCGGGCGAGCTCAGGGAGAAAAGCGGCGATGAGGTTCTCCCCTGCGCCGAAACAGAAATTGGATAGCACAAGCAGCGCCACTGCAAGCGCGAGCGTTCCGGGTCCGGTCAGCGCCAGGAGAGCAGTGCCGATTACACAGCCGGCTGTGGTGAAAAGAAGCAGCCGCTTCTTCGCCGCGCGCAAGTCGGCATACGCCCCCAATGCTGGCGCTGTCAGCAGGATCAAGGCGTATGAGACGGATAACGCGGCAGTCCACGCAAAAGTGGCCCACGGTGCATTGTCCGCTATGACGGCGACAAAATAGGCGTTGAATACGGCGGTGATCACCACCGTGGTGTAGCCTGAGTTGGCGAAATCGTACATCGCCCAGGCCAGGATTTCACGCGGGCGGACATCTTCGCTGAGGACGGAGCGGAATCGTGTCATAGGGCAAGATTTTTCTTTCGCCATGATACAACCCGCTGCTACAATCGCCGCAGCCGCGCGCGGCGCGTCCAGCAATACTTCACGGCGCCAAAGCGGGCGTGATCCTCCATGGCGAATTCGTGAGCCGGTGCGCATGATCGAGACTCTGAGCCCGAAAAAGGAACTGGAAGACCTCCAGGCCGATCTGCGCGATATCCAGGATCTGCTCCACCGGGACAAGGGGGTCGAAGGTGACGCCGACCGCCAGCAAGACGGGAGCGCACCCCGCGCGGACCTCTTAGTGCACTACCGGAACATTGCCGAGTTGCATGCCAGGCTGGAGCCCATGCATCCGGCCGATATCGCCTATGTGCTTGATGCGTTGCCGCTCGAGGAGCGGCTCGCCGTCTGGAATCTGGTGAAAGCGGAACGCGACGGCGAAATTCTGCTGGAGGTCTCCGACGCGGTGCGCGAGACCCTCATCCGTAGCATGGATTCCGAGGAATTGGTCGCGGCGGCCGAGCAGCTCGAGACCGATGAAATCGCCGACCTCGCGCCGGATCTGCCCGATGAAGTCATCAATGATGTCTTTCAGGCGCTCCCGATCGAGGAACGTGAGCAGTTGCGCGCAGCGATGTCGTATCCGGGCGATGCAGTTGGCGCGCTCATGGATTTTGACGTCGTAAGCGTGCGCGAAGACATCAGCGTCGAGGTGGTAACGCGCTATTTGCGGCGTTTCGATGCGCTGCCCCATCATACCGATCAGTTGTTCGTGGTCGACCGCGACGAGCATCTGAAAGGCGTGGTGCCGTTTTCCAAGCTGATCGTGTCTGAGCTCGATCACACCGTTGGCCAAGTCATGGTCCGCGATGTCGTAACGCTTTATCCCGAGGACAAGGCGCAGGACGCCACGAAGGCGTTTGAGCGCTATGATCTGGTGTCGGCCGCGGTCGTGGACGAAAGTGGCAAGCTGGTTGGCCGGGTAACGGTGGACAAGGTTGTCGACTTCATCCGCAGTACGAGCGAGAGCGAGCTGCTCACCCAGGCCGGCCTGCGCGAGGAAGAGGACGTCTTTTCCTCGGTCTGGGCCAGCGTGAAGAACCGCTGGGCGTGGCTCGCTGTAAATCTCGTCACCGCCTTTGTGGCCTCGCGCGTGATCGGCGCGTTCGAGGGTTCGATCGAAAAACTCGTAGCGCTTGCCGCGCTGATGCCGATCGTGGCTGGCATAGGCGGAAACTCGGGCAACCAGACGATCACCATGATCGTGCGCGGCATTGCGCTCGGCCAGGTACAGAAGGAACAGGGGAAACAACTGCTCGCCAAGGAGCTGGGCGTTTCGCTTGTGAACGGCCTAATCTGGGGCAGTGCCCTGGGCCTGATCGCTTTCTGGCTGTATCAGAGAATATCGCTTGGCCTGGTCATGACCGCGGCGATGACCCTCAACCTGCTTCTTGCCTCTACTGCCGGCGTACTCATACCGCTCACCATGGCGAAGCTCGGACGCGATCCCGCGCTCGGATCGTCAGTGCTGATTACTGCGATCACCGACAGCGGGGGGTTTTTCATTTTCCTGGGCTTGGCAACATTGTTCCTGTTGTAAGCGCGGCACCCGCGCCGCGGCAGGTTGGCAAAACAGAATCTTCAATTATTGCGGAGGGAACCCATGCTGAAGGAGTTCAGGGAATTCGCGATGCGCGGCAATGTCGTCGACCTCGCCGTTGGCGTCGTCATTGGCGCGGCCTTCGGCAAGATCGTAGATTCGTTGGTGAAGGACATGATCATGCCGCCGATCGGGCTTGCGCTCGGCCGGGTGGATTTTTCCAACCTTTTTGTAGTGCTCAGGGAGGGCGCGCAGGCGGGGCCCTATGCGACGGTCGACGCGGCTGCGAAGGCGGGGGCGGTGACGCTGAATCTGGGACTGTTTCTAAACACAATCGTTTCCTTCCTCATCGTGGCATTTGCGATTTTCGTGCTCGTAAAGTTGATCAACAGACTGAAGCGAGAGCAGGACGCAAAGCCGGCCCGGCCCGCCGAGCCGCTCGAGGAAGTGAAGCTCCTGCGAGAGATCCGAGACGCGCTGAAGAGGTAACCGAACGCGTCAGGCCATCGATTCGAATACGGCCTGTGCCGCCGCGACAGTCGCGGCGATATCGGCATCCGAATGCGCGGCGGACACGAAGCCGGCTTCATAGGCCGACGGCGCGAAATACACGCCGTGTTCGAGCATGTTGTGGAAAAATCGGTTGAAGGCGTCCTTGTCGCACTGCATGACCTCGGCGTAGCTCGCCGGAGGCGCAGCGCGGAAGTACAGACCGAACATGCCGCCGACTGATTGCGCGCAGAACGCGATTCCAGATTTTCGCGCTGAGGCGGCTAGCCCGTCGCAAAGTGCCCGCGTGGTAGTCGAGAGGCGCTCATAAAAGCCGCGCGCCTGGACCTTTCTTAATGTTGCCAGTCCTGCCGCCATGGCAAGCGGATTTCCGGAAAGCGTGCCGGCCTGGTATACGGGACCGAGCGGCGCGATTTTTTCCATGACGTCGCGGCGGCCGCCAAATGCTCCCACCGGCATGCCGCCTCCTATCACCTTGCCGAGTGTGACGAGATCGGCGCGCACGCCGTAGAGTTCCTGCGCGCCGTGCAGTCCTACCCGGAATCCGGTCATCACTTCATCGAAGATGAGCAGCGCGCCGTGCCGCGTGCACAGTTCGCGCGCGCGCTGCAGGAACTCCGGCCGCGGCGGGACCAGATTCATGTTGCCTGCGACAGGCTCGACGATAATGCAGGCAATTGAATTGCCAATTTCACGAAATGCCGCTTCAAGCTGGGGCACATCGTTGTACGAAAGGACGAGCGTCTGCGCGGCAATTTCGGCCGGCACGCCCGCGGAGCTGGGATTGCCCAGGGTGAGAGCGCCGGATCCGGCCTTTACCAAGAGACTGTCGGCGTGGCCGTGATAGCAGCCCTCGAACTTCACGATGCGGCTGCGGCCGGTGAACCCGCGTGCAAGGCGCAGCGCCGACATCGTTGCCTCGGTGCCCGAGCTGACCAGCCGGACAAGCTCGAGGCCAGGAACGAGCCGCGAAAGCAGCTCGGCCATCTCCGTTTCGAGCTCCGTGGGCGCGCCGAAAGAAAGACCGCGGCCTGCAGCCTCGCGCACCGCAGCGACCACGTCCGGATCGGCGTGCCCCAGCACCAGCGCTCCCCAGGATCCGACATAGTCGAGGTACTCGCGGCCGTCGGCGTCGTGTATGCGGCTGCCCTCGCCGCGCACGACAAAACGCGGCGTGCCGCCGACCGCGCGAAACGCGCGCACCGGCGAATTGACGCCGCCCGGGATGGTTTTCTGCGCCCGGGTGAAGAGGGATTCGTTTCTGCTCATAATTTTTTCTGACGGAAAAGCCCGCAGAAACTGCGGGCGGCCGCTTCGACGTCGGGCGCGTCGAACAGAGCGCTGATCACGGCGACCGCGTCAGCCCCGGCCTCGACGACCGCGCCTGCATTGTCTGGTGTAAGGCCGCCGATCGCGACAACGGGCAAGCCGAGACACGCCCTGGCTTCGCCATAGAGCGAAAGCGGAGCACGCACCGCGCCCGGCTTTGTGGCAGAGGCAAAAGCGCCGCCGAAGGCGACATAGTCGGCGCCCTGCGCTCGGGCGCAGACCGCAAGGTCCATGCGGTCGTAGCAGGATGCGCCGAGCAGCCTGCCGGAGCCCAGTTTCGCCCGAGCGGTCGCGAGGTCGCCATCGTCGCGCCCGAGGTGCAGGCCCTCCGCATCGATTGCAAGCGCGAGAGCGAGGTCGTCGTTGACGATGAACGGTACGCAAGCGGTGCGGGAAAGCGCGAGCAGGCGCGTCGCCTGCTCGCGCCTGAGCCTTGCGTCGGCGGTCTTGTTGCGATACTGCAGGAGGCGGGCGCCACCCGCGAGTGCCGCGCGCACCTTGCGCGCGAGAACTTCCGTGTCAGGCTCGTCAGGCGTGATCGCGTAGAGCCCGGCGATTTTCCCGGGCGCGGTGCGACGCGTTTCAGGTTGCGCCCGGTTCATCCATTTCCCGCGCCCAGAAAAACCGGTCCGGAATGTGCTGCCCCATACCCGGGCGGAAGCCGGCATTGAGCGTCTGCCATGTGTATTCCTGCGCTTCGCGCACCGCTTCAGGAAGTTCCAGGCCTCTGGCGAGTGTCGCCGCGATCGCCGCGGCAAGCGTACAACCTGAGCCGTGATAGCTGCCCGGCAACCGCTCCCAGGTGTCCGCGCGCACCGTGCCTTCAGGGCCGTACAGCGTATTGATCACTTGCGGCGTGTTTTCATGCGTTCCCGTAATGAGCACATACTCGCATCCAAGGGCGATCAGCTTTTCGGCACAGCCCGAAAGCGCGAGCTCCTCCTCATCATCGCCGTCCGTTTGCGCCAGCCGTCTCGCCTCCCGGCTGTTCGGTGTGAGAATTGTCGTCTGCGGCAAAAGCAGCTCGCGCATCGCCGAGATCATATCCTCTGTCGCGAGTTCCTCGCCGCGGCCGGAAGCGAGCACAGGATCGAAAACGAGAGGCACATCGGGATAATCAGATACAACCTCGGCGATTGCCGCAATGTTCTCGATGCTGCCGACGAGACCGATTTTAAAGGCGGCTACCGACATGTCTTCGAGCACCAGCCGCGCTTGGTCCGCCACCCAGTCGGAATCAATCGCCTGCAGATCCTCAATGCCGGCCGTGTCCTGAACGGTGATCGCCGTCACTACTGTAAGGGCATGGCACCCCATGGACGACAAGGTCAACAGGTCAGCTTGGACCCCGGCACCGCCTGTCGGGTCCGTTGCGGCGAAAGTGAGCACGATGGGCGGAAGGGCCGACGGGGACATTGGCAGTGGATGACCGGCAGTGCTGGCGGGCGGAACGCCAGTCGGGTTAAGATGCGACGCCAAATTGTAACCCAACCCCAACCCCAACCCAATGACGGATAAGAAAGAATTCAAGACCTGGATGTGCCTGATTTGCGGATTTCTGTACGACGAGGCGGCAGGGATCCCCGAGGAGGGCATCCCGCCGGGGACGCAATGGGAGGACGTTCCCATGAATTGGACTTGTCCCGAATGCGGTGCCCGAAAAGAGGATTTCGAGATGGTTGAACTCTAGGTCATGGCGCGCCGGATCTCACGGTCCGGGCCGCAGACACGCGCCAGCAGTACCCCGGCGCACGTCATTCTTATGGCAAATCTTAGATAACCAGCACAAGGCTTTGTTTTGACAGGATTTGGTTGTATAGTATGCGGATTGTAGCGTCAGGCG
>JBGPLD010000026.1:0-8669 GCA_041486325.1 Gammaproteobacteria bacterium | reverse complement strand
AGGCGAGTATCGAGATCGACGTAAAGATCCTTCTGGCGCCGCTCGATCTGCTCGGAACGGTTGAGCAGCACCTCGATCTGTCCGCGCAGCTTGGCAATGTCCTGCTTCAGTGCGTCTATCAGCTGGATCAGATCCACCGCGCGGTTTCGCCCCGCGGAATCCATGCTCGACAAGCGCTCCTCGACCGCCTTTTGATTGCTCTCGATGCGGGCCTTCAGGTCGCCAATTTGCTTGCGCGCCTCGTTGTCGTCGAACAGCGCCGCGCGGGCGGCGAGGGGGAAGAGGAGTGCGACAATTGAAATCCCCCGGCCCGCTGCGCGCGCCAACCCCTTTATCAAGGGGGCAAACCTCCCCCCTTGATAAAGGGGATCTGCGGGGGATTTCCCGGCAGCCAATTTCATCCCGCTCTAATACTCACCGGTATGCAGCATGTCGCTGCGGCGGTTCTGCGACCAGCAGCCCTCGGAATGTTCCGTGCAGCGCGGCTTCTCCTCGCCCAGGCTGACCGGCTCGATCTGCGACTCGGTCGCCCCCATCAGCACCAGCAGTCTTTTCACGCCGTCCGCGCGCCGCTGGCCGAGCGCGATGTTGTACTCGCGGCTGCCGCGCTCGTCGCAGTTGCCCTGCACGAGCATTTTTGCGGCGCGATTTTCGGCCAGATACTTGCCGTGGGCCTGGAGCATCGGCCGGTACTCGTCCTTGACGTCGTACTTGTCGTATTCGTAAAAGACCGAGCGCTTCGACAGGATGTTGCCCGGATCCTTCAGCGGATTGCCGCGGACCGCGGCGGGCGCCAGCGGAGTCGCAGTGACCGGCGGCGGCGTCTGCGCGCCTGCCCCGGCTGGGGCCTTGTCTTCCTCGACGACTTGCTGGCTGGCGCAACCGTGGAGCAGCGCCAGGGCGAGAACTGCGATCAGTTTTTTCGTCATCTCGATCTCCTTTTCAATTACCCACAAACTGTCCCCAGGCCGGCTCGCGCACGTCTGCCGCCTGGATGGTCAGCCGCTGCTTTACGCGGCCGTCGCTCGATACCGCCGCGAGCACCCCGCGTTCGTTGACATCGGTCGCGTACAGGATCATCCGCCCGTTCGGCGCGAAGCTCGGCGACTCGTCGCCGGGGCCGTCGGTCAGCACCTGTATCTGCCTGCTCTCGAGGTCCATGACCGCCAGCCGGAAACGCCCGCCTTCGCGCAAAATGAAAGCCAGGGTCTTGCCGTCCGGGCTGATGCGTGGGGATACATTGTAGTCGCCCTCGAAGGTCAAGCGCACCGCTTCTCCGCCGGTGGAGGGCATGCGGTAGATCTGGGGGGTCCCGCCCCGGTCGGAGGTGAAGTAAATAAACTGACCATCCGGCGAGAAAAATGGTTCCGTATCAATGGCCCCGGAACTGGTGAGCCGCCGCACGTTGCTGCCGTCGGCGTTCATCAGGAAAATCTGCGAGCCCCCTTCCTTGGAGAGCACCACCGCAAGCTGCCGGCCGTCGGGCGACCAGGCCGGCGCGCTGTTGGAGCCCCTGTAATTGGCCAGGGGCGCCGGCTGCCGGCTCGCGCCCAGGCTCTGGACGTAGATGACCGGCTTCTTGTGCTGGAACGAAACGTACGCAAGCCGCGTGCCGTCGGGCGACCAGGCCGGCGACATGATGGGTTCGGGCGAGATCAGGATCGACTGCGCGCCCTGCCCATCCGCGTCGGCGACGCGCAGCTCGTAGCGCGGGCCCTGCTTCACGACGTAGGCGATCCGGGTGCTGAATACCCCGCGCTCGCCGGTGAGCTTTTCGTAGACGAAATCGGCGATCTTGTGCGCGGTGAGCCGGATCTGCGACGTGGCGAGCGTGAAGGCAATGCCGCCGATCTGCGACTGCTTGGGCACATCGAGCAGGCGGAAGCGCACTTCGAATCTTCCTTCGGCAAGCCGCTGCACCTGCCCGATCAACATGGCGTCGGCGGCACGGCTTTTCCAGTCGTCGTAGTTCACTTGCGCCGAATCCACGGGAAGCGCGCCCACTCCGCCGACGAAGAGCGTGCGAAAACGCCCGCTGCGGGCGAGGTCCTGCTCGATGATTTCGGTGACCGACTGCGGCAGCGCGTTTTCGCCGGCGAAAGGCAGCACCGCGATCGGAATCTGGTTGGCGCCGCCGCCGGTTATTTCGATCGAGAGCTGGGCGCTCGCGGCCCCAGCGTGGAAAATACTCAGTGCGGCAAGAATCGTCGCGAATCGTTTCATGCGATTTTCGAAGTATAAGCTTTCAGTCCAGCAGCCGGTACGTGATCTGTATCTCGCGCTGGAACTGTTCGGGCCGATTCGGCCGCGGCAGCGGCGAGGATTTTAGAACGGCGCGCTCGATGGCGTCATCCAGAACCTTGTAGCCGCTCGATTTACTCACGGTCACCGACAGCACCTCGCCAGTGGGAAGCTGAACGATGCCGAATTCGGCCCCGGGGTTGCCCGGAATATTGGGCGGCAGGACAATGTTGGCCTTGATTCTTGTGCGGATCATGGCGGCATAGCTCGGGTCTATGACCGGCGCCGACGGCGGCGCGGATCGCTTCGCGGCTTCCTGGCGCTCGCGCGCCTGGTTCAGCGACTGCTCCTCCTGCGCGAGCTGCTCCCGTATCCGGCTTCTTGCGTCGAACTTGAGCGGCGGCTCCTCCTTCTTTTGCACTGCCTTCTTCGGCAATTTTTTCTCGCGCTCGATTGCGATGTCGGGCTTCTGCGGCTTGGGCTCGATTTTGGGCGGGACCTGGGGCTCGGGCTTTGGCGGTGCCTGAAGCTCGGCCCTGGGCTCGGGCCGCGGCTGCTCCATCACCGGCAGCTGGCTCCAGAGTTCCACCACCACAGCGTCCGCCTGCCGCGCTTGCCAGCGCACGCCGAAATAGAGAAACATGACCAGCAAGAGGTGCACGATCACCGACAGCGCCGCCGGGGCGGCGCTGCCGGGCTCGTCCTGCGCAATCGCGTAGCTCATCATGACGCAGGCTTCACCAGCAAGCCGACGCGCCGGATGTTCTGGCGCTGCAATTCATCCATGACTTTCAGCACCGCCTCGTAGCGCACGTCCTTGTCCGCGGCGATCACCACCGGCAGGTCGGGATTTCTCTTCTGCTTTGCCCGCAGCACGCTCACCAGCTCCGCCGTCGTCACGGGGCGCTCGTCGGCTTGCCCCTTGTCGCGCTCGCGCAGCATCAGCGACTGGTCGGAGCGGATGATGACCTCGAGCGGCGCGGGCGGCGGCTGTGAGGATTTGCCCAGGCTGGGCAGGTCGACCACGCCCGGGTTCACCAGCGGCGCGGTCACCATGAAGATGACCAGCAGCACCAGCATCACGTCCACGTAGGGGACGATGTTGATCTGGTTCATGAGGCGCCGCGATTTCATCTTGCGGGCGCCTGGCGCTGCAGGATGTTGGAGAATTCCTCCATGAAGCTCTCGAATCGAACCGACAGGCGGTCGACGTCGTGCGAGAAGCGGTTGTAGGCCACCACCGCGGGAATGGCGGCGAACAGCCCGATCGCGGTCGCAACCAGCGCCTCGGCGATCCCCGGCGCCACGGCGGCGAGGGTGGCCTGCACGACGTTCGCAAGACCGCGGAACGCGTGCATGATGCCCCAGACCGTGCCCAGGAGGCCGACATACGGGCTTACCGATCCCACCGAAGCGAGGAAAGCAAGATGCGCCTCGAGCCGGTCCATTTCGCGCTGATAGGTGGCGCGCATGGCACGGCGCGCCCCGTCGACCATTCCGCTCTGATCGGCGGCCGCGCGCTGGGTCTTCAGCTTCACGAACTCGCGATAACCCGCTTCGAAGATGCGCTCGAGGCTGCCCGTCGAGTAGCGGTGATTGACCGCGCTCTGAAAGAGCGCTTTCAGGTCCGAGCCGCTCCAGAAATCGCGCTCGAACTGCTCGGTCTTGTTCTTCGCCCGGCCAATGGTGAAGAGCTTGCGGAAAATGAAGTACCACGACATGAACGAGACCGCGAGCAGCAGCACAATGACGAGCTGCACGATGACGCTCGCGTTCGCGATCAGCGACAGAATAGAAAGGTCCTGGGTGACGGTCATCGCATTCCTTCCAGTCCCTTGCGGATCGCCTCGGGCACCGGGACGGGCTTGTGGCTGCAGGCTCTGACGCAGGCGAGCGTCAGCTTCGCGCTCGCGAGCGTCTCGTCCCCGCGCTTCACCGCCTGCTCGAATTCAAGCCGCGCCCGGCCGATCCGCGAAACCCGTGCCGTGACCTCCAACAGGTCGTTCAGCAGCGCCGGCCTATGGTAGGCGATTTGCGCCGAATGCACTACAAAAAGAACCTGGTCGCGGCGCGCCAGTTCCCCGAGATCGAAGCCGAGCGACTGCAGCAATTCGGTGCGCGCGCACTCCATGAAGCCGAGGTAATTGGCATGAAAAACCATGCCGCCGGCGTCGGTGTCCCTAAAGTAAACGCGCAGCGGCCACGAGAAAGGCTTGTGACGCGCTTGAGCGCTCATTCTCCGAAAAGCTCCGCGGCGCCACCGGCCTTAGGCGCAGCGAGCCCGAGATGGCGGTAGGCCGAAACGGTCGCCACCCGGCCGCGCGGAGTGCGCTGCAGATAGCCCTGCTGGATGAGGAACGGCTCGATCACATCCTCGATCGTGTCGGCCTCCTCGCCGATCGCGTGCGCGAGATTGTCCACGCCGACCGGGCCTCCGGAGAATTTCTCTATCACGGCGAGCAGGAGCTTGCGGTCCATGACGTCCAGGCCGAGCACGTCCACGTCGAGCATCTTCAGCGCGGCATCGGCGACCTCGCGCGAGATCGAACCCTTCGCCCGCACCTGGGCAAAATCGCGCACGCGCCGCAGAAGGCGGTTGGCCACGCGCGGCGTTCCGCGGGAGCGCTTCGCGATCTCGGACGAACCCTCGGCGGAGACCTCGACTTTCAGCAATCCCGAGGAGCGGTTCACGATCTTCTCCAGCTCGGCGTCGGTGTAGAACTCCAGGCGCGCGACGATGCCGAAGCGGTCGCGCAAGGGATTGGTGAGCATGCCCGCGCGGGTGGTGGCGCCGACGAGGGTGAATGGCGGCAGATCGAGCTTCACCGAGCGCGCCGCCGGCCCCTCGCCGATCATGAGGTCGATCTGATAGTCCTCGAGCGCGGGATACAGGATTTCTTCGACGATCGGAGAAAGGCGGTGGATCTCGTCGATGAAGAGCACGTCGTTCGGCTCGAGGTTGGTGAGGATCGCGGCGAGGTCGCCGGGGCGCTCGAGCACCGGTCCCGAGGTCTGGCGCAGGTTCACGCCCATCTCGCGCGAGATGATGTGCGCGAGCGTCGTTTTGCCCAGCCCCGGCGGCCCGAACAGCAGCACGTGATCGAGCGCCTCTTTCCGGTTGCGCGCGGCCTCGACGAAAATCGACAGCTGCCCGCGGATCTTTTCCTGGCCGACATATTCTGCGAGCGTGCGCGGCCTGAGCGCGCGCTCGAACGCTTCTTCCTGCGGCGAAGCAGGGGCTGCCGAGATCAATCGATCCGTTTCTATGGCCACGCGCTATTTTACAACGCCGGTCTGCGCCTCACGCCTTGGAAAGGGTCTTCAATGCCTGCTTGATGCCGTCGGACAGCGACAGCCCTTCGGGCAACTGGCTGACGGCGTGCATGGCCTCCTTGTAGCTGTAACCGAGCCCGACGAGTGCGTCCATGACATCGCTCGCAGCGGGCTTCTGCCGATTCACTGCGCCCCCGCTCACGACATCGGCGCCGAGCTTTCCCTTCAGCTCGAGCAAGAGCCGCTCGGCGATCTTGCGTCCGATGCCGGGGATTTTCACCAGGCGCCCGGTTTCCTGCGCCGCGACCGCTTCGATCAATTCGGCGACGCCCATGCCGGAGAGCACGGCGAGGGCCGTGCGCGCGCCCACGCCGGAAATCTTCAGCAGCTGCCGGAAAGCGCGGCGCTCGGCGCCGGTGGAAAATCCATAGAGTAGGTGCGCATCCTCGCGCACCACGAGGTGCGTAAGCAGGATGACGCGCTCACCCGGTGCGGGAAGGTTGTAGAAGGTGCTCATGGGCACCTCGACCTCGTAGCCGACTCCGCCCGCGTCCACCAGGATCTGCGGCGGGTTCTTCTCCAGCAGCACCCCGGCGATTCTGCCGATCATCCGTCGCACGACGCGAGGGGACACATCCCCTCGCACTCCCCTATTCCAGGGCAGAAACCGCCGGTCATACGAGCCTGCCTCTGCGCACGCGAAGGCCGAGCGTGGAAATTGCGCCCAGGCCCTGCCCGCCGTGAGCGTGGCAGATGGCGCAGGCAAGCGCGTCCGCGGCATCCGCCGAGGGCGCGCCGGAAAGCTTGAGCAGCCTTTTCACCATTTCCTGAACCTGTTCCTTTTTCGCGTGGCCGTTGCCGACCACCGCCTGCTTGACCTGCAGCGCAGTGTATTCGGAAACCGGCAATCCGGCGTCCACGGCGGCGCAGATTGCCGTGCCGCGCGCCTGGCCGAGCGCGAGCGTGGATGCGGGGTTGACGTTGACGAACACTTTCTCCACCGCCACCTGCTGCGGCCGGTGCGCCGCAATCACTTCGCGCAGGCTCTCGAGGATGGTTTTCAGGCGATCGGGCAGATCGGTGTGCGGCGACTTGATGCGGCCGCTGGCGACATAGGCAAGCGTGTTGCCGTTCTTTTCAATGATCCCGAACCCGGTTACTCGCAGTCCGGGATCGATGCCAAGGATGCGAACGGTCTTCGCCGGCATTCGGCGATTATAGTCGGTCGAGGGGATCTGGGATCCTCAATCCTGTCTTTCGATGACAGCCGTGGTATAGACGTCCTGCACATCGTCGATATTCTCGAGGGCGTCGAGCATTTTTTGCATCCGCGCGCTTTCTTCCCCCTTCAGCGGGTTTTCGCTTGCGGGCTTCATGGTGATTTCCGCAAACTCGGGCTTGAGGCCCGCCTTTTTCAGGCCCTCCCTCACGGCGACGAATTCCGCGGGCGCGCAGATCACCTCCACCGAGCCATCTTCGTTGGTGAGAACGTCCTCGGCGCCCGCATCCAGCGCCGCTTCCATGACTTTGTCCTCGTTGGTTCCCGGCGCGAACACGAATTGGCCGCAGTGCTTGAACAGGTAGGCAACCGATCCGTCGGTGCCGAGATTGCCGCCGTTCTTTGTGAAAGCGTGGCGCACGTCGGCGACGGTGCGAATGCGGTTGTCGGTCAGGCAATCCACCATCACGGCCGCGCCTGCCACGCCGTAGCCTTCGTAGCGGATTTCCTCGTAGTTGACGCCCTCGAGATCTCCGCTGCCGCGCTTCATCGCGCGTTCGACGTTGTCCTTGGGCATATTGGACTCGGCGGCTTTTTCGATCGCCAGGCGCAGCCGCGGATTCATCGCCGGATCGACGCCGCCGATACGCGCCGCCACGGTGATCTCCTTGATCAACCGCGTGAAGACCTTGCCCTTCTTTGCATCCACCGCCGCTTTCTTGTGGCGGATGTTGGCCCATTTGGAATGTCCTGACATGAGGCTCCGGCTCTGCCTGAGGGAAATCGCGAAAGCTTATAATCGCGATAATTTTACCATTCGATTCCCGCTTCAAGCACACCTGCTTTCTTCATGACCGAATCCCCGGTCGCCGCAAATTCGCGAATCGCTGCGCGCGCGCCGGCCTCAGCCGACGCGCGCTACCGCGCCCTGGGAATCGTTCTCGCGATCTCGGGCGTCGTCTGCTTCTCACTGCGCCCGATCCTGATCAAGTTCGCCTACGCCTATGTCGTCGATCCGGTCACGCTGCTTGCGCTGCGCATGGTTTTCTCGTTGCCATTCTTCCTCGTGGCGGCGGCCTGGGTCGGGCGCGACCGCAAGCGCATTCCGCTCAGCTCCAAGGACGGCTGGCTGATCGTATTCCTGGGATTCATCGGGTACTACTTCGCCAGCTTCGTCGATTTCCTCGGGCTGCAGTACATCTCTGCGGGTCTCGGCCGGCTGCTCCTGTTTCTGTATCCGACCCTGGTGGTCCTGCTCTCGGTCGCCTTTTTGCGCAAGCGGCCGACCGCGCGCGAGCTGGTCGCCCTTGGGGTCACCTACTGCGGCGTCGCCCTGGTCATGTCGAGCGCGTTCGGCGCCGCAAACACAAACCTCGCACTCGGCGTTGGCCTTTGCTTCGCCAGTGCGGCGGGGTATGCGGTCTATCTCGTCACCAGCAGCCAGGTAGTGCAGAGAGTCGGTTCGGTCCGTTTCACGGCGTATGCAATGACCGTGGCAAGCGTTTTTTGCATCGTGCAGTTTTTCCTGCTGCGGCCCCTGTCGGCGCTCACGCTGCCGTTTCAGGTCTACGGGCTGGCAATCGCCATGGCGCTCGTCTCGACGGTGCTGCCGGTGTTCATCACCTCCGAGGCGCTGCGCCGCGTCGGCGCGAACCAGGTGGCACTGATCGGGGCGCTGGGGCCGGTAACCACCATCTTTTTCGGCTGGGCGGGGCTGGATGAAATAATGACCCCGGTACAATTGGCGGGCGCCGCACTGGTCCTGGGCGGCGTGGTGCTGGTGACGCTGCGCCCGGGAAAATAGATTTCATTGGGAGATTTTCATCATGGATCTGGGAATTCGCGGCAAGGCCGCTCTGGTATGCGGCGCAAGCAAGGGCCTGGGCCGGGCGTGCGCGTGGTCCCTCGCGCGCGAGGGCTGCCGCGTGACCCTTGT